>JBBQTW010000001.1:0-44433 GCA_038234505.1 Saccharimonadales bacterium (SeqCode)
TCGTCGAAGACCGCCGCACCCAGGACCGCTTCCTGGCCGTTATGCTCCTGCAGCCGAAGACCCGCGAATACCTGGAGCTTATCACTGCCAACATGCTGTTTCAGCCAGAAGCCCAGACTGTTCTAGACTTCCTGCAGCGCCACCGCGACTTCAGTGGTGACACCACGGCCGCTAAGGAGTTGAGCAAAGTCGCCGAGTATGTTAGAATAATTCATCTACAGTACGAGGAACTCTACCATGGTCTCGAGCTCACGGAACTTCTCTACGAAGCCGCTCGATTGCAGACCCGCCTGGTGGAACAATATGTCAAAAACCAAAAACAAATCATGACGTCCAATCTTGCGGACGCCGATGATACCGGCACGCGCGAGCTTTTGGAGCAGGCAAAGCAACTCGACAATCTACTAAACCAAGTGAAAGGCAGGTAATGCATGGCCAAGAAGAAGCAACAACCCGTAGAAGCATTAACCCCAGAACAGATAAAACAGCAACTTTTCGACAAAGCCAAGGCCGACGGCCACGTTAGCCAGCGCGATATTTTTGCCGCTATCCCAGAAACCCCCGAAAACGCCGAAATTCTCGATGCGCTCTATACCGAGCTGGCCGATGCCAGCGTTGAAATCACCGTCACCGAAGAACCAACTGCAGCCGATGTTGAATGGGTCGCCGAAGAAGACGAGGAAGAAGTCGTTGTCAAAGAAGGCGTCTATCTAGACGATGACGTCGCCGACGACTCCGTCCGCCTCTACCTCCGCGAAATTGGCAAAATCCCGCTCCTGAACTCAGAGGAAGAGCTAGCCCTGGCCCAACGGATCGTAACCAACCAACCCAAATTGGCGAAGGTGAATGTCAAGATAGCAGCTTTCGATGACGATGACGGAAACCTCAAAAGCCTAACAAAACCAGAAGCCGAAGAACGCCAAAAGCTACTCGATGAAGCCACCAGCCTCAGCATTCCCAAAGACATGATGGCCGAAGCCAACATGCGCCTTGTCGTTTCAATTGCAAAAAGATACGTCGGTCGTGGCTTGGACCTGCTGGACCTTATCCAGGAAGGCAACACCGGACTACTGCGGGCTGTCGAGAAGTTCGACCCAGACAAGGGCTTCAAATTCTCCACCTACGCTACCTGGTGGATCCGCCAGGCTATTACCCGGGCCATCGCCGACCAGGCTCGCACCATCCGTATTCCGGTGCACATGGTAGAGACTATCAACAAACTGCTACGCACCCAGCGCCGCCTGACTCAGGAACTCAACCGCGAGCCGACCAACGACGAAATTGCCAAGGAAATGGAAATAGAAGTCGACAAGGTCGAGCACATCATGAAAATCAAACAGGATATCTCGTCTTTGGACGCGAGCATTCGTGATGATGAGGAAGACTCCGTGCTCGCAGACTTTATCGAAGACGAAGACACCGTATCGCCAGAGGAATCCGCCACCGGCCAACTGCTCAAAGAGCAGGTAAAGGACATGTTGGGCGCCCTAACAGAGCGCGAGCAGAAGATCCTGAAGCTGCGCTTCGGCCTAGAAGATGGCAAAAGCCACACCCTAGAAGAAGTCGGCCAGGAATTCGCCGTCACCCGCGAGCGCATCCGCCAAATAGAGGCCAAAGCCCTGGCCAAACTCCGCAAACACCGCGACGCCAAAAAGCTCCACGACTACATCAAATAGCTAAGCAGCAGCTGGAAGGTTGAAGCTGATATTATTCGGGTCAACACCGTTGGCTCGCGAGACAGCTATCATGCCGCGTCGAAACGAATCACGAGCACCTTGCCCGGTCTTGCCGGATTCACGGACTTTTTGGGCGACATAATCGATGATTTCTTCACGGTGCGATGTCAGGGATTTGCCGGCTGCCTGTACTGGCTCGTCGCCAATAGCTATACCCTCTGCCACTTTTTGCGGTATACGCGAGGTTTTCCGGCCGGTAAACGCTTCAGGGTGGTCTTTGGCAACAGCAAGCGCTAGTGCCAAAACGTCATTGGCTGATGCTTCATGAGCGTAGATTACGATTCCGTCACCACGCAAAGCGTCACCACCTTTATGGGCAGTAGCCAGTTCGGAGGCGCGCTGTAACATCTTGAGCTGCAACGAAATACCAGACTCATTGGCGGCTTGTAGTACTTTTTCAAACACCTCCGGGGCGGCCATGATGTCTGGGTTGAGGTAGATGCGCTGAGTAAGTACCCTGTCCTGCTTATGTAGTTTCTCGGCTACCCTGGTATCGGAGTAGCCCATGATAAATGTGCCACCAATTTGGCGCTGAACTGTCAGGTTCGATCGGAAATCCTCTGCTTTTGCGTCCATGCTGTTTAGTGGGTCGTGGCCGTCAACATCCATGCCGCGGTATTCAGTTGCCGCTACTGGGAAAGAATTGGATTTGCCATCGCACCAGTCTACGATCTGGTCTGCTGTCTCCTGGGTTTCGCCCTTCAGCTGGTCTAGAAATGAGCTCTTAGTTTTAATAAGTTGATTTTTACGCTCATCTGTCATCCCCGGAACTGTTAAAAATTTTATATTTCTAGCCAACATGTCTGTAGTGGCTAGGTATGAGCCAGCAATACTCTCCGGGTTATTAATAATTGCTTTGTCTGTAGGGGTAGATTCGACTTTGTCTAAGTAACCCTTAGTGCCAACCTTGTTCTCGCCCACTTGCAGGGAATCGTTTAGGCAGCCATCTATAAACTCGTCTGAAAATTTCTTTGGTGCCTGTCGCGCCTCTTCAAAGGTGTTATAACGAATCTTAAGCTGAGCTTCCGGTGACAACGTCTCTTCTCCCTGCTGTTGGGGAGGGGGTAGCTGAGCTGTTAATTCGGTTGGGGCGAGTATTTCGGACATTTTGTTTTTGACTTACTTCTTACAATGTATCACACTTATGCTTATTTGTCAATGTTGTGGCGGTCGTATGTATTATTTCCTGCGGTGCTAACCGGGGTAGATGGTAGAATGGTGGGAGTTTTATGGCATTAAATCTCAAAATTATTGGAGTGGCAGGTACTAACGGGTCTGGTAAGGATTCGGTTGGGCAGGTGCTGGCGGACCGGCACAGCTACTTGTTTGTATCTGTTACGGACCTCTTACGGGCCGAGCTACACCGACGTGGCCTACCTGTCGACCGCGAGCATTTGCGTGAGCTGAGTGCTGAGTGGCGCCGCGAGCACGGCTACGGCGTGTTGGTAGACCGCGCACTCGAGGAATTTAACAAGCTAAAAGGCCAGTATGTCGGTATAGCGATTGCCTCACTTCGAAATCCATCTGAAGCCGACCGGATCCACGAACTTGGCGGCTTAGTTATGTGGATAGATGCCGATGCTCGCACGCGCTACGAACGTATCCAAAACAATGCCGAGGCCCGGGCCCGGGCTGGTGAAGATGCCAAGTCGTTCGAGGAGTTCCTAGCGGAGGAAGAAGCCGAAATGCACAGCAGCGGCGATGCAGCTACGCTCAACATGAGCGAGGTCAAAAAGCGGGCCGATATTATCCTAGATAACGACCAAACCAACCTCGCTGAGTTCCAGGACTTCATAACCGAACAACTCTTCGGCGTCCACGGCAACCCAGCTTCCTAGATATTGACATTTATGATATATTACGCTATAATAACAGAGTGATACAGTCACCAGAGTATGGGAGCTTCGAAGCTCCTTTTTTTGACTCCTATAAGCCTGAACTACGCCAGGTGTTTGATGTATTGGGTCACTCTGGAGATTGGAAAGATACATTGCCAGAGATGTCTAATTATATGCAGCAGCAATGGGTGCCTGGTGACCACTGGAATCCGAAGAACCAAGAGCCATTTTCTGATACCCAGGTCGTACAGACGCGCGAATTATTTGCCCGTATGGGCATGGTGGGTGAACAGGTACCACCCTCGGGTGAATACGACCAAATAGTTATTCTTGGCGCCATGATGCGTGCTAATAATGCCCGCACGGAGTTCGTGGCCAATCTCATGCATGAGGGCCGCGTAACTATTGCCCAGGGCGGTAAAATTGTTTTCTGGGGCGGCCCACGACAGCGCGAAAAGAAAGAAGATGAGCCCACAGCACGACTTCTGGGTACGCTCGGACAGCCTACACATCATGCTTTTCAGAATCCATGGCTGCAAAAGCAACTTCGTTTATTGAGTGAGTCGAACGCGGAGCGGGTACTAGAAACAGAAGCCGACGAAGGCAGGGCAGTCATGCTCCATCACCTCGGTGACATGACGCTAAATCGGGCATATATACCACTGGCAACAGATATTTCACAGCTACCGGAGCCAGGAAAGTACAGGGATATTAGCAGATACGATTTTACGCAAAGTAGTGGCACCAAAGTCGAAGTTATAAACGCCCAAACTGTCGACCGACCAATGGGCGATCCACGACACACGACTGAGCAGTGCGCCAAGGAGTGGCTAGAAACTGATCCGCCAGCCGAGCACGCTCGCGTGCTTTTTGTGTCGAGCAACCCCTATATACGCCGTACTACGCTGGTCGTGAACAAGCTTATCGACCAGTCGGGTAGAAATGACATCCAACTTTTTAGTTGCGGTCCAGCCGCCTACGAGACAACCCAACCTCAGCTATTTATGGGTGAGGCCGGCCGCCTGATATACGAAGATTTGCAGCGGGCACAGTAGCCTAGGTTTTTTTATTCAATAACTTCGGTAATTTCTCGTATCCAGGAAGGTTGCGCTGGCCTCGTTCGACAAGCTTAAAAACTTGTTTGAATGCATCGGCAATCTGCGGGCTTTCGATAATCATGCCGATTGCCTCTGTGCCGTAGGAAATAACATATAACTTGTCGCCAAACGCACCCCATTCAACTGGCGCAGTGTAGTCATTGGCCCGCAGCCAGGTGCGATTTAGCCGCACGCGCTGGTCCCACTCGTCGTAATCCTTCTGAACTTTCGGACTATCCGGTGTTAGGCCGTGACGTTTCACTTGATTTTTCAGTGCCTTGGCGCGAACTTTGTCCATCGCTGTACTGCCATGGTAATTCGTACCAGCTGTTGTATGGATGTAGTAAATGTCGTCGGCTTGGGACTCGTAGGCATCGTATATGTCTAGGATCTCCTCTTTTCCCTGATAAAAACGTACGCCGGGTTGCTCGTTTACCTTCACATAGCCGTGCAATAGCTCTTTGGCATGGAGTTCGAGCTCCTTTTCGGCCGCCGCACGGGCTTCGCGTTGAGCGCGGGCTAGTTCTAGCAGGCGAGTGGGGTTGGTGGCTCGGTAGTGGAGTTTTTTGGCTTTGTCGAAGCGTTCGGCCAGACCTTTGGCAATTAAATTATCGAGAATTTTGTAGCAATTTGTGCGGGTCTCGCCGACGTTTTGGGCTAATGCGGCTGGTTTCCAGTCGAGTTGTGTCATGAGAGCTTGATATGTCTTGGCCTCTGTTTCGCTAAGGCCGGCGGCGGTTAAATCTATCATAGAGCAAGTATAGCAAAAATTACATATTTTGTAAATATATAATTCACATAATATGTAATACAAGAGACAGAAGACTGATAGTTAGTGAATTACGTATTGACAGAGGTATTGCTAAGTGTTACTATTGATGGCATCGTAATATATTGGCCTTATGGAAGGCAAAGGAGCTTGGCATGAGAGTAAATGAACGAGATTTTAGTACATACCATTTGGGTGATGACGTGACTCAGCTAGCAGGCGGCGTCATTGCAGAAGTGGCGGATATTACTGCCATGCCTCTGGATGGTAGTAATGTTGAGCAACTTGGCATGTTGGTCGGAGCAATTGGAGCAGACAAGGTTCTGCGGAATAATCCAAATCGGACATTACAAGATGCTTTACCGCTCGAGCGGGCAGCAGACTTGATAGACCAGTCGGGTATCCAAAAACCCTTGAACCGAAGTTTCCGACATCCTGATACGGAAATGCCATTCAGCGAGCCGCTTGTCGTAACTGGCGCCGTGGCTAACTGGCAAGACCGAACTGCCAAACTTGTACAAGGCTGGCCACAAACTCGGGTGTTTATGCCCACCGGTAATCGTGATATGAGTAGCAAAACAGAGATCAGCAACCCAAATATCATCCAATTTATGCGGTTTGATATCGATCAACCGTACCCAACAGAGGCACGATACGCTGAGTCTTACGTGAAGCCACTTCTGGAGCGGGCCGGACATGATGTGCGGCTGGAAGCTATAGAAAGTGGCGATGGTCAGTTTATTCTTGATAGTTTCGCAAAGTCACATCGGGATTTGCTCTACGGGCGCATCGGTGTTGCGCGAGTGGCTAATGCTGGCGTACAGCTAGCCTATCAAATGCGCCAGGCGGCACGTGGAGTTCTGCCGCAATTCGACTCTGACAAGCAAATTTCCCAGCTATACATAATCACTGATACCCTACCAGTTGCTCGAACGGAGGAGCAGGTGAAAGATCTTACGAACTTCCAGAGCCCATACACTGCACTGCGCCAGCTAGCACTAACGGCTAAATTGTTAGCACAGGCTGGCTTCGAGAATTAAACTTTAGGCTAACCTTGGGTGTTGGCGGAGGGTTTCGTGGGAGTGGTCGCGGAGCAGGGCCCGGCGGGTGTGTTTGCGGGTGTGGCGCTGGCTCATGCGGATGAGGAAGTAGACGATAGCTACGGCCAGGGCTGTTAGTAGGTCTATGGCGCTGAGTGTGCCGGCGTGGAAGTAGGGGCTGACGAGCGGGTTGTAGATGATGTTGGCGATGAGCACAAATGACACCGCAAAGGCCAACAGGAGCTTCCTATTGCTCCACAGGTAGCTGGTAAATACTTTTTCGTGCTCGTCACTGCGCACTAGCATGAGGTTCACGAACTGGCAGAGAACGATGGTGACGTATGTAAGGATAGTCGCCTGGGCGTACAGGTGGCTGTGGACGTCGATACGGACGGGGCTGAGGCCACGGCGCTCGAAGAAGAACAAGAAGTTGGCGTAGGCCAGCGTGGCAGACAGCAGGCCAAAGGCGACAAACTCGGTGACAGCGTGTTTGTTTATGATGTGATCGGACAGTTTGCGGGGTTTGTCGTGCATGAGGTTCCGCTGGGCGCTATCCCAGCCCAGGGCGGTTATGGGGAACATCTCGGCCGCGATATCGATGGCTAGGATCTGGATGGCTAGGATAGCCAACGGCACGTGGAAGGCCGCTTGGCCAACGAGGCTTATGAGTATGACAAATAGTTCGCCGGCGTTGTCGGTGAGCGCGCAGCGGGCGGCTTTGTGGATGTTTCGGTAGGTGAGCCGCCCCTGTTCGACGGCGCTTACGAGCGTGCTAAAACTGTCGTCGAGTAGTACAATTTCGGCGGCGTCTTTGGCTACATCGGTGCCGGTTTTGCCCATGGCAACCCCTATGTCGGCCCGTTTGAGTGCTGGGGCGTCGTTTATGCCATCACCAGTGACAGCTACCACCCGGCCGCTGGCTTTGGCGATTTCGACGATACGCAGTTTATCCTCTGGTGCGACACGGCTAAACACGGTGCCACCGCGCTCCACGAGCTGCAGGATTTGGCTATCGGCCAGGTGGGGGAGTTCATCGCCGAGGATTATGGTGATGTCATCTGGGCTATCGGCCAGCTCGGCGTGGCGGGCGATAGCCTGGGCAGTGGTGGGGTTGTCGCCGGTGACGACTGATACCTTTATGTGTGCGCCACGGGCGGCAATCATCGCCCTGGGCACTTGTTCGCGCAGCGGGTCGAGCATACTCACCATACCGAGGTAGGTGAAGCCAGTCTCGATATTGGCCATTTGCAGGGTGCTGACATCTGTTTTCGCCGGCAAAACACGGTAGGCAAAGGCGAGGTTGCGCATGGCATCGGTGGCGAGCGTATTATTGTACTCAGTGAGCCGTTTGTGGTCGCCGACGCTGAGTTTGCGCTCCAGATTGTGGTCGTAGATACGTGTGCTGCGTTCCAGGATTGCCTCTGGTGCGCCCTTGGCAAACACGACTATCCGACCGTCTTTCAGTCGCCGAACAGAGCTCATGAGCTTGCGGGCGGAGTCGAATTGGAACTCTTTTATCTCGTGATTTTGCCCGTCCAGCTCCGTCGGTTCGATGCCAGCCTTGCGAGCCATGGTGATAAGTGCACCTTCTGTTGGGTCGCCAACGACGTACCAGGTAGCATGCTGGTCATCGGGCGGATTGATACGAGCGTTGCTGGCCATGGCGGCTGTCTCGAAGAACAGGCCGATCGCTTTCAGGGCTTTTTGGCTCAATGGCTTATCTTTGCTATCTGTTATCTGACCATTCGGCTCGTAGCCGGTACCACTAACCCGGTACTCAGTTTTGCCGATGAGCAGGGAAGTTACTGTCATTTCGTTTTTGGTGAGCGTGCCGGTTTTGTCGGTGAGGATAACATTGGTAGCACCTAGTGTTTCGACAGCTGACAGTTTTTTTACCAGGGCTCGAGATTTGGCCATGCGATTGGCTGTTTGGGCGAGCGTGATATTAACCTCGGCGGCCAGGCCATTGGGGATCATGGCGGCGGCGATACCGATAGCAAACAACAGGGAGTCGTGGACACCAAACTTGGCTCGGAGGGCGACGAGTGTCAGCAGAACAGCGAGGATAACCGTGCCTTGCACGAGCCGCTTCGCGAGGTTATTCATCTCTTTTTGCAGTGGTGAAGTGTCGCTGGCGACAACTTGGCTGAGGCTAGCAATCCGGCCTAATTCTGTGTGCATGCCGGTGCCGACGACTATGCCGTGACCATGACCAGTGGCGACTGTGGTACCCATAAACAGCAGGTTGTGGCGGTTGGCCAGTGGCACATCGCCGTCTATGGCGTGGACAAATTTCCGGCTCGGCTGGCTCTCGCCGGTAAGCGCAAAGTCGTTGCTGGCTAGCTCTTCCTCGTCCAGAATACGCAGATCGGCCGGCACGCTGTCGCCCTCCTCTATATAGACGATATCGCCCAGCACCAGCTCGACAGCATTGATTTCTGTCAGGCTGCCACCTCTGATAACTTTGGCTTTGGGCACCATCAGCTGCTGCAAGCTAGCAAACAGCGTTTCGGCCTTGTGCTCCTGGAAAAACCCGACTAGGGCATTCACCAGGGCGATGATAATCATGATGGTGGCTGTCTTGCCGTCGTGCAGGTACAGCGATATGCCGGCGCTGGCCAGCAGGATAACAACGAGCAAGTTTTTGAACTGGCGGCCAAATGTCACCAGCGCCGACTCGCGGTGGGCTTTGTGCAACATATTCGGCCCCAAGTGCTCCAGCCGCTCGGCGGCTTCGCCAGCGCTGAGCCCGTCGGCCCGCGAATTAACTTCGCTCAGCACGTTTTCTGGAGGCAAGCGATAGTAATTGAGCCGTTTGTAATCGTCCATACCTTTAGAACTCACGTGTCTTTCCACTTCCGCCCAACGCTCGAAAATGCACAAAGCTTTCAGCAGCCCACGGGGGTCGGTTTATGATTCGGGTTCTAACAGTATCCATCTTCGGTCAATTATAGCTTAGGAGCCTCGATAATGCTCATGCTTGTGGAAGTCACCGTTCGGGTGCAGAATTATCTCATTCATAGTATAGAAATAGGGAAGAGAAACAGTGAGCGAACAAAGAGAAGAGCGTGAAGTTGTCGATCGTGATTTGGTTGGTATGTATTTGGACGAAATATCACGAGAGCCGCTGCTCGATGCGGCCAAAGAGGTTGAACTGTCGAAAACGATAGAGGCCGGACTGTATGCAGCCCAGCTACTCGCTGATGGACGGGTTGGTCGCAAGAAAGGTGGTGCGCCTCTTTCGGCTAGCGAGGAAGAGCTTGAGTGGCTGGCAGATGAGGGCGCCAAAGCCGTGGATCAGTTTATTACTGCAAATCTCCGCCTGGTGGTTTCGACAGCTCGCAAATACAAGCATACGCAGATGCCGCAGCTCGATCTCATACAAGAAGGCAACGCCGGACTTATCCGGGCGGTCGAAAAATTCGACTACATGAAAGGCTATAAATTTAGCACCTACGCCACTTGGTGGATTCGGCAGGCCGTCGTTCGCGGTATCGCCCAGCAAGCCCGCGTTGTCCGCTTGCCAGTTCATATAGTTGAAGAGCTGAGCCAAGTTGGCGGGGTTAGAAGTAGGCTGCAGCGCGAGCTCGGCCGTGAGCCAGAACCGGCCGAAATAGCTGCTGAGCTTGGCATGAAAGCCGACCGAGTGGTTGATTTGCTAGCCTGGGGACGCGACCATGTCAGTCTCGACACCCCCGTTGACGAGGATGGTGCTACCTCACTTGGCGACCGGATGCCACAGTTAACAATGCCTGGACCAGGTGAGGCAGTAATTAACCAGGAGGCACAAGCAAGCGCGGGTATGTTGTTAGACGAACTTGATGACCGAGCCGCAGATATTTTGCGTTCCCGCTACGGTTTAGCTGATGGCAGGCAGAAAACGTTGGCTGAAATAGGCACGCAACACGAGTTATCTGCCGAACGGGTGCGGCAGCTCGAGCGTGAATCACTCGAAAAGTTACGTAAAATAGCTACTTTGGATGGCGCGACGGCAGTGTTAAACGAAATAGCAAAGCCGGAACCAGAACTAGCTGTGGAGGCTGGCGAGATTGATACGGCCGTAGAGCTTGGCGGTGGCTACAGACGACGGCGCTTGACTCAGGCTGAGCTAACAGTCCTGCGCCAGCAATTTGCGGAGGGAGTGGACCTGACGCCATTGGGCATAAGTACGGAAGAGGCAGAACTCTATGAGCTTTACAGCCAACTAGGTTCATTTAAGCTTGTTGCCGAAAAGCGGAGTATTGGCTATTGCGATGCTAGGAACCGGATACTACGCTGCATAGAACTGACCCGTTCAGTGCTGTCAGAGGTTATAGCACATCCCAGCTTTTAAGCCGCTACCGAGCCACAATCCTAGACGTACCCCTTACTGCATATGCTTGCAGCCGTGGCTAAAAAGCCGCAAGATAGTACGACATGAGTCCAGAAGGTATCAACGCAAAAAATTGGCGAGACTATGCAGCCTGCCTTGGGGAAGACCCAGAGTTGTTTTTTCCTATTGGCGAAACGGGTCCGGCAAAGCTCCAGATAGCCGAGGCTAAACAAGTTTGCCTGAGCTGCGATGCGAGAGAGCATTGTCTACAGTGGGCACTCGAAAGTGGCCAAGAACATGGCGTATGGGGCGGCTTAGACGAGAAAGAACTTAGGAGTGTGAAGCGCAAGGCCAAGCGTCGGTCCGTCTAAAATGGCGAGCCAAACCGTAACGCAGCGCTTCGCTGTATACTATTTACATGGTTTCCGTAACAGATAAGCGTAAGAAGTTAGTAATAATCGATGGCAAATCGGTGTTCTACCGAGGTTATTACGCTATGCCGAATTTGGCGACGCGCGATGGCAAGCCCACCGGTGGTGTCTTTGGCTTCGCCACCATGGCGCTGGAAGTTATTCGCCGACTGAAGCCCGACTATGTAGCGGTAGCTTGGGACAAGCCCAAGACCAATATCCGCCGCCGCCTGGAACTCTACCCGGAATACAAAGCTGGCCGCAAACCGGCCCCGGCCGACTTTTATGAACAAGTGCCGATACTGCATGATTTGCTAGATGCTTTCGGCTGGCCGCTGTACGAGCTGGACGATTACGAAGCCGACGATATTATGGGCACGCTGTCGGTGCAGGCGACAGCCAAAGATATCGACACACTACTTATCACCTCCGATATGGACATGCTGCAGCTCGTGAACGACCACGTGAAGGTCTATGCGCTGAAGACCGGCCTGAGTAACATAGAATTGTATTCACCAGAGAGTTTCGCGGCCAAGTATGGCATAGCTGTCGACCAATTTTTAGACCTGAAGGCACTCAAAGGTGATAGCTCCGACAATATCCCTGGCGTACCGGGTATTGGCGAAAAGGGTGCTGCCCAGCTGTTGCAGGAATACAAAACGCTCGATGGCGTCTACGAAAACGTTAGCCTGGTAAAAGACTCGCTGGCCAAAAAACTCACGGCCGGCAAAGACCTAGCTTATCTGAGCAAAAAACTCGCCGAGATATGGTGCGATGCACCACTGAAGCTGGATTTGAAAGCAGTTGATGGTCGCAAAGCTCAACCAGAGAAAATCCTCCAACTGCTGCAAGACCTGGAGTTCAAAAGCCTGGCCCGCCAGCTGCCAGATGTGCTGCAGGTAAAGATAGAAAATCACCAGCAGGCCACTGGCGGCACCAGCCTGCGGCCCGGCACGAACACTATTATTGATACTGCGGCTAAGTTACAAGATCTCAAACTCGAAAGCACAAAGTTCATGTATATACACTCGCGCTGCGCGGGTAAGCACGGTCGTAAACCAGAGATTTTGATACTCAGCACCGATGGCAAGGCAACCTACACGCTTGATTTGCGCAAACTCGACCACCAGACGATTGCACACAACTTCAAGGACGTAAGTCCATTGGTGGGGCACGACGTGAAGTCATCGCTGAAAGTGCTTATCGAGCTGGGCGTGAGCGATTTGCCGGCGGTCGGGCATGACACGCTCGTGGCTGGCTTCGTGCTCAACGCCCTCCGGCGTGATCAATCGCTTAGCGACATGGCGCGGTCGGACCTCGGCTATGATGGCTCGGATTTCGAGGACATGGACACCGACGAAGTTATCTCGCGGGCCGCCGAAATCATATCGGTTATTCATGGTTTGCACGGTATGCAGGCCAAAGAGCTGAAGGCAACGCCCGGCTACGAGCAGCTGGTTACCGATGTCGAATGGCCAGTTATTCCGGTCCTGGCACGCATGGAATACATCGGTATTGAGCTGGATACCTCATATATGGCGAAGTTTGCCGAGCAGATTACTGATCTGATATCCGACTATGAACAACAGATTTACGGACACGCCGACCAAGAATTTAACATCGCCAGCCCGAGCCAGCTAGCCGATATATTGTTCGACAAGCTCAAGCTGTCGACCCAGGGTATTAAAAAGGGGAAGACTGGCTATTCTACTGCCGCATCGGAGCTCGATAAGCTGCGCGGCCAACACGCCATCATCGATCTTATTACCCAGTACCGCGAAGTCGCCAAGCTCAAAAACACGTATGTTGACACGCTACCGCTGCTGGTAGATGAAAACTCCCGAGTGCACACAACATTTAGCCTCACAACGGCTCAAACCGGCCGCCTGAGCAGCCTGGACCCGAACCTGCAAAACATCCCAACCCGCACCGATCTCGGTCGCCATGTGCGCACGGCGTTCGTAGCGGCCAAAGGCAACAAGCTCGTGTCCGCCGATTACAGCCAGTTCGAACTCCGTCTGGCAGCCTACTTGGCCGACGACAAAGAGCTTATCGACATGTTCAACCGTGATATTGATGTGCACACGGCGACAGCCGCGATGGTATCGGGCCGCGAGCTCGAAGATGTTACCAAACAGATGCGCAGCGCCGCCAAGGCCGTTAACTTTGGCATTTTGTACGGTATGAGTGCCCATGGTCTGGTAGCTACCACCGGCATGACGTGGGAGCAGGCGACGGCGTTTATCAAGCGTTACAAAGAAGTCCGCCAGCCACTGTTTGAATACATGGATAAGGTGAAAGAGCAGGCAAAAAAAGACGGCTATGTCGCCACACTGCTCGGTCGCCGTCGCCCAATGCCAGACATTCACTCCAGTAACTTCATGGTCCGCCAGGGTGCCGAGCGGGCGGCTATCAATGTGCCTATTCAGGGCACCGAGGCCGACTTGGTCAAACTCGCAATGATTCGCGTTGACGAAAAGCTCCGCGCCCAGCACAACGATTGCAACATGCTGCTCCAGATACACGACTCCGTCCTCGTAGAATGCCCAGAAGCCGTCGCCGACCGCATCGCCGCGCTGCTAAAGGAAGAAATGGAAGCCGTCTACGAACTCCCAGTCAAACTGACGGTAGACACCACCATCGGTGACAACTGGGGCGAACTGTAAATGATAAAGGCGGTAATTTTTGATTGTTTTGGGGTGATTATCACCGATGCCTTGTCGGTGATCGTCGAGGAGGTGCGTGCGCGCGACCCAGAAGCTGCCGAGGATATTCGCGGGCTAGTGCACGCCAGCAACAAAGGGCTTATCGACTCGCAGGAGTCGAACCAACAGATTGCAGAGATACTCGGTGTGGACTCTCAGAAGTACCAGCAACAGATACAGGACGGTGAAATAAAGGATCAGCGATTGATGGATTATATTGTTGAGCTGAAGCAAACATACCAGACGGCGATGCTTAGCAATATTAGCGTGTCCGGTGTCCACAAGCGCTTCAGCGACGACGAACTTGCGCAACATTTCGACACAGTGGTCGTATCTGGCGAAATAGGCTACGCCAAGCCGGAGCCAGAAGCCTACGAGATTGTAGCCGAGCGCTTGGGGCTCCGGCGCGAGGAATGTGTGTTTACAGATGATAAGCCAGAATTCTGCGAAGCCGCCAGGGCAGTTGGCATGCCGGCTATCGTCTACGAAAGTCTCGGCCAATTCAGAACCGACCTCGAGAAACTACTTGCCAAACAGGGCCAATAGTGCTAAAATAGGTTTGTAAAAGAGACAGATCGACCCATGCGTTTTATTATCGGTGTACTTATAACCCTCGGCCTTATCATCCTCGTGCTGGTGATGCTGTTTCATGGCGGCGGCAAATCAACCCTGCCAAAGACACTTATCCTGAGCGATTACGCCCACAACGACTCTGTCGCCAAGCTTATTATCGATGGTCCCATTACGTCGCAGCAGACCCACCAGGAACTAGAGATAGACGTCAGCAGCAGCAATGTAAACTTCACGCTCTACAGTGGCTATCAGCGGAATGTGGTCAAATCTCAGTCGTATGACAACAACGACGATGCCTACACCGACTTCCTGAAGTCGCTCCAAGTCGAAGGCTTTACCAAAGGTAGCACCAGCCCAGCGCTGAAAGATGAGCGCGGCGTGTGCCCGCTTGGCCAACGCGACATCTTTAGCTTTACCAACGACCAGAACCAGCTGATGCGTTTCTGGTCGACATCGTGTGGCGGTGGCTCGTTCAAGGGCAAAACCGCTACCATAATTTCGCTATTCCAAAAACAAGTCCCTAACTACAGCGACTTGCTCGACAACACCAATTTTAACGGCGCGTTCTAAGCGCAGCTAGCGGATCCGCAGCACGATACGCTTGTCTGTCTGGGCGGCTGCCCGCAGTTCTGTCATCTTCAGCCGGAGTGTATTGGCCAGGGCAGCGCTCGGCGTCGTAACGATTATTTCGCGCTCGCGCATCTGGACTTCAACGTCGGCCTTATAATTTTTCTGAACAAATTGTTTGATAGCCGCCATCTCGCTCGGCTCGTCAAAATCTTTGTTCGCCAGTAAATCGGCTAGGGAATTGCTCATGGATTACCATTATCGCAGCTAAAAATGCTTAAGCAAATATCATAGATGATATATTCTATATAATTATCCAACATTTTATGCAAAAACAGTTGACGAGGGCATATTTACAGGGGTACCATAAAACACATGGTTAAAACAAAAACTAAAAACATGGGGCTATAAGGCTGTTCGACCAATCTATCAGAAGAAATTACTATGCCCCACCCAGAAAATATTGATTTAGAACAATTTCAGAGACGCGATCACGACGTATTACTTAAGAATGGGTATGACTCGTTGTTTGCGGAATCTTCAGAGCGAACTGCACGTAAAACTGTAGCGTCGGCTGTTGTAGACAGCACGGACCCGCACCCAGGTGCGTATTGGGAGACGGCGGCCGCAGCAGTGCCTTTGCCTGAATTAACAGCTGCGAGTGCAATCGTTTCCGAAGCACATACTGTTTTAGCTGAAGCAAGATCACGACATGAAGATTATAGTTTGCGAGATGCATCACATGAGGAAATAATCGCTATGATGCACGCTGTCAGCGGTAAGTACGGTGAAGAAGTGGCTACGAGCACAGGCACCGACCCCAAGAAACTTGAGATTGCACGAGTACAACTCGTCGATGCTTTAAAGCAAAAGATGCAGCAGCCAGATAGGGCTGATTATCACGAAGCGGTTGACTCTGCCACCTTTGTACTCACAGCAGTCGCGTTAGCTAGAATGCGCCAGGAAACAATGGACTCTGTCGAAAAAGTATTGGCAACGGATGCGTTAGGAAGCTTGCGCGAAGCCGGCGACTTAGAACTCATAAAACACCAAGAAAAAGTAGGCTACCACACAGGTGAAATCGCTGTCGCGGCAATTATGGGTTACGAACCAGTCATAGCATAAGTTTCCTTGCTACAATTAGTGAATGCCGGAACTCCCTGAGGTAGAGACTGTTCGTGTTGGTTTGAGCCGGCTTATTGTTGGCAAGACTGTGACGCACGCGGAGCATGACTGGCCGAAAAGCTTTCCAAATGCGCCGGCCGATGTGCAGGAGTTCCTAGTTGGCGCGACTATTGTGAGTGTGCAGCGGCGGGCCAAGGTGTTGCTGGTGGAGCTGTCATCTAAATATTCGTTAGTGATACATCTGAAGATGACAGGGCAGCTGGTTTACCGAAGTAAAACAGAGGATTTTGGGGCAGGGCACCCCAGCGACTCATTCGTAAATCCACTGCCAGACAAATCGACTCGCGTGACACTCACATTTACCGACAAATCAAAACTATTCTTTAACGATCAACGGAAATTTGGCTGGGTGCGGTTGCTGCCGACTGTAGAGATTGCGGAGCTCGACTTCTTCAAAAAAGTTGGGCCAGAGCCGCTGGCCGACGACTTTAGCTGGCAGATAATGCGCGACCGGTTACTGCGGCGCCGGAACACAAACGTGAAAGCAGCCTTGCTCGACCAAACGGTCGTGGCCGGCGTGGGCAACATATATGCCGACGAGAGTTTGTGGGGGGCGAAAATTCATCCTGCCACCACAGTACGAGACATACCTGAGTCTAAGTTTAAAGCGCTGCATAAAGCCCTGCGAGACGTGCTGCAATTAAGCATCGACAAAGGCGGCTCCAGTAACCATACCTATGTGGATGCTGAGGGCAAAAAAGGTAGTTATATGACGTTCGCCAACGTGTTTCGCCGCGAAGGCCAAGCCTGCCCGCGGTGTGGCACTATCATCATCAAATCCCGCGTCGCTGGCCGCGGTACTCACACTTGCCCGTTCTGCCAGAAATTGCCGCCTACTTCGTAAGCTTTTTGAGCAAATCGTGGACGGCTGTAACGGTGTGAATGCGGTAGCGGGCTTCGGTGCGACCGTGGCCGACCTTGATAGTATATGACTCCGGCGGCAGCATGCTAAACATAAATTCGTCGGTGTAATCGTCGCCGATAGCTAGGATGTAGTCGGTATGTGGTTTTATCCAGGCTTGGGCCGCGAGGCCTTTGTTGATATTTGACGGACGAACCTCTAGGATTTTATTGCCTTGATCGATACTGAGGTTGTAGCGGGTGGCGATGGGCTTGAGCAAGCGGCGTAGGGCAACCAAGTACTTCTGGGCGGCGTATGGCTGGGCTTGGCGGTAGTGCCAGACGAGCGCGGCATCTTTGGTCTCCACCTCGGCACCAGGCGTCCGGGCCGCATAGCGGTCCATCAGTTCCCAGACGGCCATTTTCCAGTCTTTGCTGTCCTTGGCGCCATAGTGATTACGCCAGGTGCTATGACCGTCCCGCTGCGAAAACGCACCGTGTTCGGCAACGAGTGATACCGGGGTACCGCCCAGCCACTCTTCGAGCTCGCTGCGCCGCCGGCCGCTTATGACTACAACATCGGCGACTGCACATAATTTTGTTAGCAGGCGCTTGGTATCAGTGGGCGGTTTGGCGTTGGCTGGGTTCTGGTGGAAGCGCTCGAGCACGCCGTCGTAGTCCAGTAGCACCAGCGGGTGTTTGGCCGCGCTAAAGGGCTTGGAAATACTACTGTAGTCTTTGGGTTTGAGCGTTTTGGCACCGGTGGGTTGTAGGCTAATATCTTGCTTCAGCGAGCGGGTAAATTTGCTCACCCAGACGTGAACATCCGACTCCGCCAGATGTGTCTGCATTTTTTTCATTCGGCGTTTAAGCTCGTCGGGTTTCATATTGAGTGCCTTGTTGAGCCCAGCGACCAGGCTGCCGGGTGTGTTTGGGTCCACCACTACAGCGTCTTTTAGCTCTTCGGCAGCGCCAGCTGTGCTGCTCAGCACCAGCACGCCACGTTGGTAGGGTTTGCTTGCCAAGTATTCCTTGGCAACCAGGTTCATGCCATCGCGTAGCGGGGCGATAAAGGCGACATCGGCCCGACGATACATCGGCATAATCTTGGCAAATGGCAACGTTTGGTACGAGTAGTCTATGGGTTTCCACAGGGGTGTGCGAAACTCTCGGTTTGTACTACGGATAAGTTTGTCCAGACGATTTTTTAGCTCTGCATACTCTGGTACTTCCAGTCTGGATGGCGCGACATGCATGAGCAATATAACCTTGCCGACAAGCTTTGGGTTTTCGCGCAGCAGCGTTCGGTAGGCTTCCACCCGCTCTACGAGCCCCTTAGCTGGGTCCAGCCGATCGACGCTCAGAATTACCTTCAACCCACGGTATTTGATACGCAATTTGGCGTACTCGCGCATGACGGCGCTGGACTGCCGGGCCTCGACGTATTTTGTGTAATCAATACCCATCGGGAAGTCGGTGACACGGATAGCTCGGTCGGGCAGTATGACTTTTTTGTGTGCCGTGGTGCCGAGATCGAACGTTTTTACTGTGTCCAAGAAGTTGCGCACATATGATGTCACATGCAGCCCGATCAAGCTGGCACCGAGCATGCCAGCGACAATCGCCTCGCCAGCTTTGATTTTTTGCATCTGTGCGGCTGCCGGGAAAGGTATGTGTAGAAAAAACCCAACCTTGTTGTACGGCCGTTCTAGCCGCAGTAGAGCTGGCAATATGAGTAGTTGATAATCATGGACCCAGATAGTATCCTCGACATTGCTCAGCGCAAAAACAGTCTCCGCGAATAGCTCATTTATCCGCTGGTAAGCTTTCCACCAGGCATCCTCGTGGGCCAATGAGTCGCTGGACACCTCGCTGTCATGGAACAGTGGCCAGAGGATACCATTGCAGTAACCGTTGTAGAACTCGTCTAGTTGTTTTTTTGTTAGGAAGACAGGGTAGCAATTACTGTTTGCGAGTTCATCGCTAATCTGCCGGCGGTCACGTTCCGTGAGGTCATCGCTCGGTATGCCCGGCCAGCCGATCCACTTATTTTTCTTATTTTTGGTATAACTTGCCAGACCGGTGGCCAAGCCACCGATACTTTCGAAAAATTCAAGCTTGCCGTCAACTTTTTTGACGCTCACTGGTAGTCGGTTGGATACGATAATAAGTCCCGGCTGCATAAGTCTACGGTACATTGAACCACGAAACGGTGTAAACAGTTGAGGAATACTTTACAGAAGTCTTCGGTATACTAGGTACACTATGGTTGTTACTTTGAGTGGAGAAAATGCTTTTGGGCTGCGGGCGCAGCTCGATTTGTTAGTTGCTGAGTTTTTGGCGGAGCACGATGAGTTTGGTGTGGAGCGGCTGGATGGGGAAGAGGCTAGTTACCAGCGGCTGCAGGAATCGCTGACGAGTCTGCCGTTTTTGGCCGACCGTAAGCTCGTGGTATTGCGCCGACCAGGCACGAACAAAGAATTTGCCGACCATGCCGAGGAGCTATTGGCTGGCGTGCCAGACAGCACCGACGCAGTTATTATCGAGCCCAAGCTCGACAAGCGCCTGGCGTATTACAAGCTGCTAAAAAAACAGACGGACTTCCGTGAATATAAGGAGTTAGACCCAGGCGGCCTGGCGCGCTGGCTGGTTGCCGAGGCGGGGAAGCTGGGTGTCAAACTTGGCTCGACCGACGCTAATTATTTGGTCGCGCGGGTTGGTGCCCACCAACAACTTCTGGCTAATGAACTTGAAAAACTGGCGCTGTACGATGCCCACATTACTCACCAAACTATCGAGCTGCTCACCGAGGCGGCGCCGCAGAGTACAATTTTTGAACTGTTAGAGGCGGCCTTTGCGGGCAATGCCCAGCGCACTATGCAGCTCTACCAGGAGCAGCGGGTGCTGAAGGTAGAGCCGCCGCAGATAGTCGCTATGTTGGCGTGGCAACTGCACGTATTGGCGATAATCAAAGCTGCTCGCGAGCGCTCGGCCAACGAAATTGCCGCCGACGCTCGGCTCAGCCCGTATGTGGTGAAGCGGAGCCAATCTATTGCCCGCAAACTAACACTCGCCGAGCTAAAAACACTAGTGAGTGATCTGTTGTCTATCGATGTACGCAGCAAAAGCAGTGCGCTCGATGCCGACGAAGCACTCCAGAACTATTTGCTGAAACTTGCTAACTAACTACTGTGTAACGGTGATGGTACCGACCATATTCGGGTGGATAGAGCAGTGGTATTTGAATGTGCCGGCGGTGCTATAGGTAAAGGTGTATGTCTTGCCGGTGTCGAGGCTGTCGCTGCTGGGGCCGGGCTGGCCATCTGTCTCGGTGACGGTGTGGGCGGCGCTATCGCTGTTGGTCCAGGTGACAGTTGTGCCGACTTTGACGGTGATGTCTGCCGGACTGAACGCAAAGTCTTTGATATCGACTTTGTCCGTGGCCGTCGGGTTGGTAGTTTCGTTGGCAGATGAGTTTGAGTTATTGGAATTCGATGATTTGTTCATGTTCATTGCGGTGTCGCTGGGTGTACTGTTTGAGTTTTTGTTGGAGAGTAGGATACCGCCGCCGGCCAGGATAAGTACGACTGCGACGATGGTAATAACGACTGATTTATTCACGACTAAACTCCCGAAATTAATGACTATATTTAGTATACCCTTCGGGTATAGCCTTCGATACTCAGAAAATGACAGTAAGCTTCTATTTTTTTGAGTTTCTAGACCATATCCCTATCGGTTGGCGGTGGAAATAAAAACCGCCTCTGAGTGAGGCGGTTTGCGGTACCAGTGTGCTAATTACTTCTTAGCAGCTGGTTTCTTGGCAGGGGCTTTTTTGGCCACCGGCTTTTTGGCAGCTGGTTTGGCGGCGGACTTAGCTGTGGCTTTTTTGGTGGTTGCAGCAGCTGGCTTGGCGCCGGCAGCTTTGGCTTTGGCGGCAGCTTGCTTCTTTAGGCGAGCAGCTTTGTTCTTGTGGATTAAGCCCTTTTTGACAGCTTTGTCGATGTTGCTCTGGGCGGTACTGTGGTTTTTGCCATCTGGCTTGGTAGTGAAGGCCTTGAGCGCGGTCTTGAGTGAGCGCTTGGTCTTACTATTACGAATAGTAGCTTTCTTGGCTACTTTGACGCGCTTTTTGGCAGATTTGATAATTGGCATGAATTTCCTTGGTTACTGTTGATACATTATTCGACAGTCAACTATACCTGACTCCGCCCCTGTTGTCAAAGGTGTTGAGGGGCTTAGCGGCCGTACTCCTTGCGAAGAGCTTGTGTTTATGGTACATTTGAGACAAATAATCTCAAACAAAAATGGACGATCAAAAACAAGAACTAGTCAAAAAGCTCGCCGGTGCCAATAACATCTTGGTAACGGTGAGCAGTAATCCGTCGGTGGATCAGTTATCGGCTGCTATCGGCCTAACGTTGCTGCTGAACAAGATGAAAAAACACGCCACGGCAGTGTTTAGCGGGCAGATTCCGTCGACTATTGAATTTTTGAAACCCGAAGACACTATCGAGCAGACCACCGACAGTCTGCGTGATTTTATTATCAGCCTCGACAAGTCTAAGGCCGACAAGCTCCGTTACAAGGTCGAAGACAATGTCGTCAAAATCTTCATCACGCCGTACAAAACGTCTATAAACGAAAATGATTTGGATTTTAGCCAAGGCGATTTTAACGTCGATGTCGTCCTGTGCCTCGGTGTCGACAAACAGCAAGATTTAGACCAGGCCATTACATCGCATGGCCGTATTTTGCACGATGCCACCGTCGCTGTTGTGAGCACGCAGCAATCAGCCGAACTCGGCAGCCTGAACTGGGTCAATGCGCAGGCCAGTAGCTTATCCGAGCTGGCGGCCGACTTGGCCGGTGCGCTCGACAAGAAAGAAATTGATGGCCAGATTGCGACGGCATTTCTGACAGGCATCGTGGCCGAAACCGACCGGTTTAGTAACGACAAAACCGCACCATCGACCATGCAACTCAGCGCCGAGCTGATGGCAGCCGGCGCCAACCAACAGCTGGTTGCCAGCGAGCTGGAGGCTAATCACGACTCACTGCTCACTGGCGTTGCGCCGCACTCCGATGTCTCTGTCGGCAATGACGGCACGCTAGAAATTGGCCATGTACCAGACGCAGAGGCTAGCGAGCCACCAGCAAATCCCGTTGAGCAACCGCTGCCAGCCGAAGATCCAGTCGATGATAGCCGACAATTCCTCGCCGGTGATGCCGCACCCGAAATGGGCGACGCCAAAGCAGAAGGCGAGTCGGCCGACGAGCAGGCACCAGCATCGCGACTGATATTACAGCCGCCGAGTATGGGCGGTACGCTCACGGCCAACAGCGTGCCAGAAGGTTTCGACCCATCTGTTGACCCGCTCACCATGCTAAACCGCGACGATTCGCCATTGCTCAGCCATGGCGGAGGTGCCACTAGCTCCGGCCCGTCAGCCGCCGATGCGCCGCAACTTGCCGAGGAGCCTACTGTGCCACTCCCGAGTGTCCAGGAGGACGCTGTAAACGAGCCGATTATCAACACCCCCGCAGATCCACCCGCCGCGCCATTACCAGACTTACCCGAGCCACCGACAATGCCCGCACCACCACCGAGCACGGTCGATACCAGCCCCGACCCAGCCGTCATAGCCCCCGCCGAGAGTTCCGCTCCCGCTGCCAGCGATGGTGTGCCAGACTTCGAACCATTACCGAGTGAACCGTTAGCAACCCCAGCAGCAGCCGTAGCTTCCGCTCCACCGAACTTTGTGCCAAACCCAGCTTTCTCCGCCCCACCGGCGGCCCCACCGACTGCCGATGACCAATCACTGGCCGATCTAGAAGCTGCTGTCCACAGTCCACATGCCGGCGATCAGCCAGCACAGCCAGCAGCCGATGACAGTCCGACCGAAGATGTCGATGCCGCCCGCGACGCCGTGATGAACGCCATAAATGCCGCCCCGACGGCAGGGCCGCTGCCACCAACGGCAAGCGTTGGGGCCGAAGGCTACCTAAATGTCCAAGATTTGCCAGATAGCACAGTTGTAGCCTCGCCAACAGATATGCCAGTGAACGCCGGCATGCCACCGCTCACGCCAGAACCTACGCCCCTCCTAGACGCCGCACCTGTCTCGGCCTCGCCCGCCGACACGCCACTCAACATGCCACTGCCACCAAGCGGCTTTAGTATGCCAGCTGCAAACAATCAGCCGCCAACATCCGCGCCCGTAGACGCCAGCACCGCACCGCCAGTGCCACCACCGCTACCGTTCAATTTCGACAACCCCCAGAAGTAAGTACCCCCAGCTTGCTACAATTGTCAGATGCAAGGCCTATTACTCGTCGATAAACCAAAAACTTGGACGTCGTTTGACGTGGTGAATTATGTGCGCAAAATTGTCGCAGCGGCCGAAGGCAAAAAGCCCAAGAACACAAAAGTCGGCCACACCGGCACCCTGGACCCGCTGGCGACTGGCTTGCTGGTGTTGGTGATAGGCAAGGAATACACCCGCCGGGCGAGCGAATTTAGCAAACTCGACAAAACCTACGAAGTCACCATGAAACTTGGGGAGTCCAGCACTACTGCAGATGAAGAAGGCGAAAAAACGCCAGTACCGCATACTGTTCCAACCGAAAAGGCCGTCCTAGAGGCTCTAGAGAGCCTACAGGGGGCAATTATGCAGGTGCCACCGGCGTACTCGGCCATGAAAATCAACGGTCAGCGGGCCTACAAACTCGCCCGCGAGGGCAAACCTGTGGAGCTAGCAACCCGGCCGGTGACAATTCACTCGAATGTCCTGACATCGTATGAGTATCCATTTGTGAAGTTCACGAGCGCTGTTAGCAGTGGCACCTACATCCGCTCACTCGTTGTAGACCTCGGCGAAATCCTCCAGGCTGGCGCCTACATGTCCGACCTCCGCCGCACCACTGTCGGTGAGTTTGCTATCTACAAGGCTATACAAGTTGCTGACCTGGCTCAAGAAACACTACATAAACATTTGCTCTCCATGCCAGATAGGGATATAACTGGCGTATGACCGAGTATCCGGGGCAGGAAGATAAACCCTTAGATGACGCAGAAATTGAGCGTTTATTCACTGAGCAGTCTCAGAGCGAGCAAGCTGAGTTAGAGGCCCGCATCGCTGTCGAAGAGAGCCAGCGTCAGATTGTTTCGGAGCTAGATGAAGTGGAGGCTCTCCATCTCTGGCACCCGTCTGCAGAACAAAAGCAAAGAAACATAAGTGATGCTATGGCAGGCCTATTAGACGCGACTCTCGAGGGCATGCCCGAAGGGCTTCCAAGTGCTGTGCGGGTTCAACTGCGTATGCACTCAGAACTCACCGCTATAGCTTTGCTGAGCATGCATCTGGCCGTAGATTCCTCCGAAGTGAAGCCTATCGATAAGAGTGCTATGGACGAGCAAGCCAAGCGGACGATTATCGAAATATGGAAATTGGGGCTGGGAGATAGTTGGGCTGAAGCCGCAAGCAGAATCTTGATCGTATCAGTTGATTTAACAGACGAGGCTGACCTGCAGTTATACCTAGACGAGAGTTTATCGGAGCGAGACAGTGAAATTTCTACAAAAATGCGTATCGCTAGAGACGTACTTGTAGGTGGCGCCACTGCACATGAACACACAGTAGATGAAATGCTTAGGATTAACGGGCTAGCGGCCCAAGTAGGGTATCTGATAATTAAGGCAAACCGCGCTCCACGGGAGCGGGCGGATAGCGAAGGCCAAATATATGAGTTGGCAAGTCAGGGTACGCTGAGTGCGTTGCAACGCGATGAGCTCCTGAAGCTGCTGCCAAGGCCAGAGTAGAAGCTGCCAGGGGCTTAGTGTGTTTAAATAGAGCACTATGATTGCTAGTGTCGAAAACCTCGAAAAGTCCTATGGCGACAAGATCCTCTATACAGGTCTTGATTTGCTGCTGAATGCCCACGAAAAGGTTGGTCTTATTGGTCGCAACGGTACCGGCAAGACAACACTTTTCAACATTCTAACAGGGGTGGATAAAGACTTTGCCGGCAGTGTGAACTTCCGAAAAAACTTGGTGGTAATAGACTCACGCCAAGAGCACCACGGGTTCGAGGATCTGCCAATTTTGGAATATATTCTCGACGATTTACCGGAATACAGCCAGCTGAAGCACATCCTGGACACCTATCCGGAAACGATGGGCGAGGATATGCGCAAAATGCACATCTATTCGGAGGCGCTGGAGCGCTTTACGGTGCTCGGGTATTTTACTGTCGAGGAAGAAATTGAGCGCAGCCTGCAGGCGTATCAGATTAGCCAGGACAAAGTCCGTGGCAAACTGGGTGAATTGTCTGGTGGCCAGAAGCGATTTGTCGAACTGGTGAAGGTCCAACATGCTCGGGCGGATCTGGCATTGATAGACGAACCGACCAACCACATGGACTTTATCGCCAAGGAGCGGTTCCTAGAGTGGTTCAAAGCCACCAAAGAAACAGTGGTGGTTATCACGCACGACCGCGACGTGCTGCACGAAGTGGATCGGATTATCGAAATTCGTGATGGCCAAGCATTCGCCTTCAAGGGCAACTACGACGACTACCTGCGTACCAATGCCAGCAAGATAACCGGGCAGGTGAACGAGTATGCCGTGACCCAGCGCCGAATTTCCAACCTGAAGGAAGATTTGGTCCGTTTCCGTAAGCTAAAAGAGCGTTCGCGAGACCCTGGTACCATCCACCGTTTCAAGTCGCTGGAACAGCGGACGCAGGCCGAACTTACCAAGCTCGGTGACACCGAAAAGCCCTCGTTCTGGATAGACCGCGAGTCGGCCAGTAACCTGAATACCAAGATGAGCGATGCCTACGAGGAGCACAAGGCGCGTAACATTCGCATTCGCACCCGCACCGCCGCGTCCAAAACCAGCAGCGTGCTGGTGGACGTGTCGAAACTGAGCCTGGGCTATGGCTCGCCTCTGTTCCATGGGATTAGTTTTCAGTTACGCGAAGGCGAAAAACTTCGCCTGCACGGCCGCAACGGCGCCGGCAAGACCACGCTAGTCAAGGCTATTCTGGCCGCCGCCGAAGGCAAGAAACCTGCCGCAACCATCTACGATGGAATTATCGACACGCCCCGCGAGTTGAATATTGGAGTCTACGAGCAAGAAATTAGTTCGCAGTACTTGGATATGAAGCTGGGCGCGGCTATCGAACACTCTTTTATGGCCAAGGACGTAAAGATTGGCGACCAGAAGGTGAAGCAACTGCTCGGCGACTACCTGTTTAACCCGATGACCGATGTCGATGTGCCGATTTCCCGGCTCAGTGGTGGCCAAAAAGCCCGTTTCCAGCTCATGAACATGCTGGCCAACGACCCTGCGCTGCTTATCTTAGACGAGCCAACAAACCACCTAGACCTACCCAGTATCGAGGAGCTGGAGGACGCCCTGCAGCATTACCACGGCGCCATAATCTACGTCTCGCACGACTCCTACTTCGTAAAAAACATCGGTGGCGCTGAGTTGGCGATCGGTGTATCTTGACAAAATATTAACGAAATGCTACAATACTGTTTAGTAAATTTAAAAACAAACAGGAATACAAAGCATGTCAGAACAATTACCCGAGTCAGTTGACCCAAACGTAATTGCTGTAGAGTTTGATCCATCAGCTCGTCAGGCAAATCATGTAGAAGATCTGCATGCATTACCTGTCGGCGAGCGTGGCTTTCTCGGTGTGCACCTCGCAGTAGATCCCGCAACAGGTGGAATCAAAAAAGATGAAACCGGACAGCATGTGCCGTTCCAGCCCGACAAACCCGAAAATCCATTCGAATAGACCTGCCATCGGTCGGCTATGTGATGCAGTTTAGTCTGCAAAAAGTTCAAATTTGCAAGCGAAGCGAGTATTGTTAGGGCATGGTTAGCGCTGTACGCATCGTGAGAAAATATGCCTGAACTCGACCGAACCCAAACTGACGCTATATTTGGTGACTTGATTGCCGAGAACGGACTCCAAGAACTGACGTTCCAGGCGACTGATTTGCGGGTAGTCCCCATGGATTACAAGCGAGTCGGACTTAATCAACTCGAGGGTGAAGAACTTCATGACGCCCTAATCGATGTGCGCCGTGAAGTCACTAGCTTTCTGGGTAGCATAGAAGCTGATTTAGACGATTCACCTCTTTCCAGAGAGCTGATGGTAAACGCCATGGAGAAGCGCATAGCGTATAGTGAGCTCGAAGGCGCCTTCGGAGAGCTTGTAGCCGTTGAAGGTATAGGTTGGTTTGGTGTCGAGAAGCCGAAAATATCAGCGACGCTGAGCAATGGATTGCTTATCGGGTCCGAACGCCTGTTTGGAAAGCTGCAGGGACTCGGCTATGGTCAATATCAAGCGGTGAGTCCTGAAGCGGCAGAACTGTATATTGCTGAGCGAATTAAACCGGAGGTGACCACTGAGACTGGCGCTTTTATCGGTTTGACCGATGCCATAGTTTGCCGAGGAGATCTAGACGGATTAGGAGAAGTAGATGAGCGACACAAACGAGTACTGATTCCTATCGACATCTCCGCATTTCGCTGGTCCCGGGTCTACCCGATAGACTAGCTTGCATCAGAGGTGGTCATCTGATATAATCTTGATTAACGCCATCACAAATCTCTAAAGTATTCAGTTTTATAGCAAAGGACATGCATGATTTCAATCGAGAAGAAGACGAAAATTATCAAGGACCTGCAAAAGACCAAGACCGACACTGGTAGTTCAGCTGTGCAGGTGGGTATCGACACCGAGCGTATCAAGGAGTTGACCGAACACCTAAAGGTGAACAAAAAAGATTTCGCGGCTCGCCGCGGTCTGCTACAGCTCGTCGGCAAGCGCCGCCGCCTGTTGAAATACATCGCTGACCACGACAGCCAGGCATACCTAGACCTGATCAAGAAACTCGGCATCCGCCGCTAAACGTGCGTAGACCAGTGGCCCCGACAGCTCGGAGCCACAAGCTTGTGCACATTAAAACTTATTGCTGACTATTTACGTTAGTCACCAGAGCTACAGATATATCGCCGCCAATTAAGCACAGGGGCAGCCGTATATTTGCACCCTGTTGACTAACAGTCAGAGACAGAAAGGAAAGACCTATGGGAGATATTATTAACCCGTTTGGCAAAGAAATTATTAAAGTAGAAACTGAGTTCTGCGGGCGACCGCTGAGCCTCGAGATTAACCGTGTGGGTTTTCGTAGCTCGGCTACTGTGTTGGTGCGCTACGGCGACACCGTTGTTATCGGCACGGCCATGGTCGGTAAGCCGCTGCAAGGGTTCGACTACTTCCCGCTGAGTATCGACTACGAAGAGAAGTTCTACGCTGCTGGCAAGATGAGCGGCAGCCGGTTTATTAAGCGCGAAGGCCGCCCGAGCGACGACGCTATCCTCATCAGCCGGCTTATCGACCGCCCCATCCGCCCGCTGTGGCCGAAGGGCTACCGCAACGAAGTCCAGGGTGTGGCTACGGTCCTGAGTATGGACCCAGCCTTCCGACCGGACATGATAGCTATGATTGCTATGAGCACGGCATTTATGCTCACCGGGGCACCGTTTGACGGTCCTGTCGCCGGTGTTCGTGTCGGTATGGCTGAAGACGGCAAGTACCAGGCATTTATGAGCTACGAAGAGTTGGAAACCGGTAAATTGGACCTCGTGGTCGCCGGTACAGCCGACGCTATCATGATGGTCGAAGCCGGCGCCAACGAAGCAACTGAGGAAGAAATCGCCGGGGCACTCGAATTTGCCCAAAAGGCAATCGTGCCAGCGGTGGAGCTCCAGAAACAACTCGTCAAAAAAGTTGGTGTTACGGCTCAGGAATATAGCCTGACGTTGCCAGATGACGCTCTCCAGTCAGAAGTCGACGCTTGGGTTGATGGCAAACTCGGCGAAGCCATCCGCGCACCATACCCCGAGCGCAACGAAACTATCGGCGTGCTGAAGGAAGCTTTTCATACCGAAATGGCCAAGAAAGTTGGCGAAGACGAATACGTCGGTGCCGTGCGTACGCAGTACGACGAAGCGCTCCAGATGGCCATCCACAAAGACGTTCGCAAGGGGATTATCAAAGACGGTGTGCGCCCAGATGGCCGCAAACTGGACGAAATCCGCCCGCTGAGCTCTGAGGTTGGCTTCTTGCCACGCGCTCACGGCTCTAGCCTGTTTACTCGCGGCATGACCCAGGGTATGAACATTGTCACTCTGGCACCGCTCAGCTACGCCCAGCTGGTTGATACCATGGAGCGTGAAGGCGAGCGCCGCTACATGCACCACTACAACGCACCCGGTTGGACGGTGGGCGAAGTGAAGCGCCTTGGTTCACCAGGTCGCCGCGAAATTGGCCATGGCTACCTTGCCGAGCGCGCTCTGACAGCTGTATTGCCAGCCGAGGCTGACTTCCCGTACACCATCCGCTCCGTAACAGAAATCATGAGCCAGAACGGTTCGACATCGATGGCGGCCACCTGTAGTAGTTGTTTGGCACTGATGGACGCCGGTGTGCCTATCAAGCGCCCAGTTTCTGGCATCGCCATGGGCCTGATGGTCGACGGCGACAAACACTATGTGCTCAGTGATATTGCTGATGCCGAAGATTTCGCCGGTGACATGGACTTCAAGGTAACCGGAACTTCTGAGGGTATTACAGCGCTCCAGATGGACATGAAGGTCCACGGCTTACCAGTGTCTGTTCTAAAAGAAGCGTTGATGCAGGGTAAGACCGGCCGCGCTCATATCTTGGAGCACATGCTGACAGTCCTGCCAGAACCGCGCAAGGAAATGAGCCCATACGCTCCACGTGTCGAGAGCATCACTATCAACCCCGACAAGATCCGCGAAGTTATCGGCAAGGGAGGCGAGATGATCCAGAAGATTACCGCCGAAACCGGCACCGAGATCGACATCAAGGACGACGGAACTATCATGATTGCCAGCCCAGACGGTGCCAAGATTGAAGCTGCCAAGCAGTGGATCCGCAGCATCACCGAAGACCCAGAAGTCGGTGGCATCTACAAAGACAAGCCGGTTGTCAGTGTCATGGACTTCGGTGCATTCGTGCAAATCCTCCCTGGCAAAGACGGCCTGGTGCACATTTCTGAACTATCCGAGGACCGCGTCGAGAAGACGAGTGATGTCGTCAAAGAAGGCCAGCTCGTCACCGTCAAACTCATCGCTATCGATGACCGCGGCCGCCTACAGCTAAGCATGAAAGCTGCCACCCGCGAACTTAACGAAAAGAAGTAAGAAACTCCATGAGAATGCACATCTTGCCTGAAACTCTCCGCTCCGATGCTCACGCACCCCTAGAGTGCGCTGTGCTTCGGTGCTCGACTTTCAACCAAACTGCACTATTCTCAAGAAGTTTTTAGACAGAGGTAGCATGAATTTAAAGCAGCTCGACACATTTCACAAGACCAAGACTGGTTATCTGGTATTCGGGCTTGTGGAACTCGGGCTCAGCTCTTTGTTCTTTAGCCTGGCGGTCAATAGCGGCAGCCTGTGGCAATGGACGCTTATGCTCCTGCTTTTCGTCGGCTTTGCCCAAAACTTTGTTAAATTAATCGGTACTTTACTCCATGGCAAGCACAAACCAAGCAAAGCTTGATAGTATTCAGCAGCAGATTTTGGACGACAAGGTTTGTCCGGATTTGGCGGCGCAGGCGACGCAACTCGTTTTCGGCGCTGGCAACCCAGAGTCGGAGATTGTGTTTATTGGCGAGGCGCCGGGCAAGAATGAAGATATTCAGGGAATTCCATTCGTTGGTGCCGCCGGCAAGTTCCTAAACGAGATGCTGGAAATGATTGGACTCAAAAGAGAGGACATTTACATCACTAATATCGTCAAATACCGTCCGCCCAACAACCGCGACCCGCTGCCAGAAGAGAAACAAGCTTTCTTACCGTATCTGGTAGAGCAGCTCAAAACAATTAACCCAAAGGTGATTGTCACCCTAGGTAGGCACAGCATGGATGTGCTACTGCCCGGGCTGAAAATCAGCCAAGCACACGGCACACCGATTCGCGTCAAGGACCACGTCTACTTGCCGCTGTTTCACCCAGCTGCCGCGCTGTATAACGGGGGCCTTCGGCAAACACTTATAGATGACTTTGCCGCTATCCCAGATATCATCAAGCAAATTAAACAGGACGCTGCAAAGAGCGTCGCAACCAAGTAATAAGTAATCCATTCAATCTACATTTAAGAAAAAGGAGAAATATGGAACCAGAAAACAACAACCCACAGCCAGAACAACCAAAAGGTCGCGCTGGCAACGGTCGCCCTCCGAGACAAAACAGTCAGAACGGGCAGGGCAATCGTCCACCACGCGGTGGTGCCAACCAAGCTGGCCGGTCATCTGGCCAATCGAGTCAGAATGGTGGCCAAAATCGTGGTGGCCGCGGTGGCCAGAACCAAGATAGCAAGCCGCAGGGTATAACGAGCAACATTTCACGCAGTTCGCGCGGCCAAGCCGTGCGCGCTCAGAAGCGTCTGCAGATGGACGCTCAGAAGATGCTCAGCCCCTACGCCTCCGCAGCTAATCGCTCCGAGGAGCCAGGCCAACGCCGCGCCAACAAGCTGACCGATGATTTCGACCAGCTAAAGATTACCTTCCTCGGTGGCCAGTTTGCCATCGGCGAGAAAAACATGCAGGTTATCGAATACCAGAACGACGCCCTCGTGCTGGACTGTGGTAACAACCTCGGTGTTGACCTGCCGGGTATTAACTACATGATTGCCGACCCGAGCTACCTCGATACTATCAAGCACAAACTTCGCGGCTACGTTATTAGCCACGGGCACCTTGACCACTTGGGCGGTCTGAAGCACATCGTGCCACAGTACCCAGCGCCAATCTATGGCTCCCGCTTCACACTAGGCGTCGTCGAAAAAACCTTCGAAGATTCGTACGCCGAAACAGGGCTGGAGTTCAAACCCGTCCTCAATGTCATGAACATGGACAGCCACGAGCGTATCAAGCTCGGTAGTTTTTTCATTGAGCTCGTACGTATTACCCACTCTGTACCAGAGTCCAGCTGTATCGTTGTGGAGTCACCAGTGGGTACCATCATCAATACCGGTGACTTTAGGCTCGACCCCGAACCACTCGACGAAAAACCAAGTGACATTGCTCGCTTGAAAGAGCTCGGTGATAAGGGCGTGCTAGCCCTGCTAAGCGAAAGTACTTACTCCGACAAGCCTGGCCGCCAGATTACCGAACACACCCTGCAGGGCAGTTTCCACGACATCATCGGCAACGCCGAAGGTCGGGTGTTCGTGGCAATCTTTTCTAGCAACATGAACCGGGTTCAGATGATAATCAACTCCGCCGCAGCCGCCGGGCGCAAAGTCGCTCTGGATGGCCGTAGCATGATGAATTATGCCGAAATTGCCGTCCGCCAGGGTCTACTCAAGGTCCCCAAAGGCACTGTCGTGCCAATGCAGATGATTCCAACTTTGCCAGACCGCCAAGTCCTGGTGGTTTGTACTGGTGGACAGGGCGAGCCAGGCTCGGCCTTGCAGCGTATGGCCGAGGGCAACCACAAGCACGTAAAACTGCACGAGGGCGACACTGTCGTCGTTAGTTCCAACCCAATCCCTGGCAACGAAGTCCGCTATCAGGAAATTGGCAACGAACTCGCCGAAAAGGGTGTGCACCTCTACCGTAACCCAACCCACGAAGTCGACAATGTCGGTCCGCTGCACGTCGGTGGTCATGCCCGCCGTGACGAACACCGCGAAATGATGCAACTTGTCCGCGCAAAGTTCTTCATCCCGACATATGCCGGTGTACTAAACCGCAAATACCACGCCGAAATGGCAGTCGAAGAAGGCTGGGCCCGCAAAGACGTCATCATGGCGAACAACGGTGATCAGATAGCCTTCACCCCCGACAGCTGGGAGCTGGCCGGCGAAGCTGCTCACGGCAGCTTACTGGTCGACCAGACCGGTTCTATCGTCAGCAGCGTTGTCGTCAAAGACCGCGTGCTACTGTCTGAGGAAGGCCTAGTGGCTATCATCCTTACCGTTGATAAAAAGTCCGGTGTGCTACTCACCAGCCCAGATATCATCAGCCGCGGCTTCATATATATGCGCGAGCAAGAAGAGATGATGAACGGCCTCCGCGCCGAAGTTCGCCGGGCAGTGCAGCAGCGCTTTAAGCGTGTCGAGCTAGACCGGTTCAAGGTCGAGCTAAAAGACCACGTCACCCACTACCTGTTCGAACAGACCAAAAAAAGTCCGATTGTCATCCCGGTTGTTAATGTTATCGGTGGCAAGGTAGAGGCCAAGACTGTTCACCAGAGCAAAACCAAGTCTGCCGAAGAGCTAGCCGGCGACCAACAGCGCCGTTTCCAGGAAATGCGCGCCCGCCTACTCAGCCAAGATCAACCCGACTAATAGTAATGAGGGAACCGAGATAGGTTCCCTCATCGCGCCAGGCGCCGGAATAAATCCGGCTGCTCGGGCTGCTCCTTCCTGGCAAAGGATAAAACTAACTGCGGAGTGAATCCGCAGTTAGTTTTGCATTTTACTCGGTGTTGAATATGCTACTGCGCTGCATCTGCATGACACGTATGATTGCTACATGGGAATACGCGAAATATTTGGCCTAAAGAGGGCGGAACCCGAGGTAGCGGCTCCGCCTATTCAGGCCCAGGAATTTTCTATAACCGAGGCTGTGCACCGAGCGGTTGCCGACAGGCCCGGCGCGACAACCGACAAATCCAAAGCTGCATCTGAACTAGCCGATAAGTTACTACCACTTATCGACGAAGCACTCAAATCGCCCGAAGGCAAGGACCCGGTGGCCGCAGCACAGGACAGGGAAGAACTCGAGACGCACGCCAGTGAGCTGCAGAAGCTTGCCCAGCAACCCGAATTACCGCCAGACGGTGACAACCCCGCCGCCTAGCCTTAAAACTAGACAAACGGAGTGTAATACAGTATAATATGGTTATGATTAATAAAGATTTGTCAGGTGAGCAATATATACATGTGAACGCCGCCACATATGACACCCGCGAGCATATTGACGGTATGCGAAGCATGCCCCACCGCCAAAGGTATTTATTGCTTATGGTTCGCGCAAAACTATCGGCAGCGTTACTGGCAGAATCACGTGCTGAAGCGCAAACCCAGGAGGGTGGGCCTACAATAAGCCCATCTAAAATCCTCGCCGTTCACAATCACGCAGAGCAAGAGTTGAAAGAATTTATAAATATATACCCACCATCGCTCACTACCGCTCAGTCTGTAGAAAGCTATATCCAAGCAAAACTACAATAGCTAGCGTATTGACAAATGATGTAATATTTGCTATAGTATTTTTATGAGTCCGAACCAAGAACCACCGAAATTTACCCCTGAGCGACAACGCGAAGAAATCGAAAAACATCTAGCCGCGTTTATTTTACTTGACCCGACGCTACCTTCTGACCCGGATAGTGTGTATCAGATTGAGCCCCTAGAGGGTGACCCTCTCCGACCGCTTTGGGATACATCGGACGGTGACCCGGTATTGTTTGCGCTGCGCGTCGCGACTCATAACATGACCAATCATATCCTCGATCTCAGGGAAGATCTCAAAACAGATCCTAGTGCAAATGGTTTACTGTCGGAGTTGGAAAGCGCCGAAGTTGATTTGGCAGAAGTCATGACACTTGGCCGGCAGTATATTAACCCAACGCGACACCCATTTTACAGAGTAGATCGTATAGATATTCGAAGTGACAGCACCCAGAGTAGTGAAACTCCTCGCCAAGAGGAAACACCCTAGACCCGGGGCTGTTTCGACGGTATAATAAATAGAGAATATCATGGCAAAAAAGAAAAAATCGAACAAAAAGAAATCAGCTCCCGTCGCCGACTTCGGCGAGCGCTCACCATTTTGGGCGCTGAGTGGCGCTATTATCCTGATAGTTTTCGGACTTTTCCTACTACTTGGTGGCTTTGGTACCGGTGGTAGCTTGCCAGTGGGCATGTTCCACGGCGCCTACTGGTTGCTCGGCTGGGCGGCCTATCTGGGGCCGATGGCGCTCGTCTACTGGGGTGTTATCAAATTCCGGGCAGATGATCGGCGCATACCTACCAGCAAAGTATTTGGGATGGCAGCAGTCCTGGTGTTCGTCGCGAGCTGGCTGCATGTTGTTTCGGCCAGCAAGACCTCCGCAGCGACCCTAGAGGGTGGGCATGGTGGCAACGCAGGGTCCTGGGTCGGTGGCTCGGTGCTCAATGCGCTTGATAAGTTCCCAGCTGGCATACTGTTCTTTATTCTCAGCCTGCTGGCCGTCTGTTTTGCGTTTGGTATATCACCAAAGGTATTGGCCAATGTATTTAGTATCTTCCGGCGACCCGAACGCGCAGAAGGTGATACCGACTTAGCCGCTCTGAAAGCCAAAGCCGCCAATGGCTTCAAGCTGAACGAAGGTGTGCCAGTAGTCCACCACACCGCCGGCGAAAAGGAAGCTGTGCGCCTGAGCTCACTCAAAAACACCGCCAACAAGCTTTCGGCCTCCGAGAATCACAGCGCCCTCACTACTGCCAGCGACCCAGACTGGAAATTCCCCGGGCTCGACCTACTGAGTCAGAAACAAGACAAAGCCGACGCTGGCGATGTGAACGGCAACGCCCAGATTATCCACGACACCTTTGCCAACTTCAACATAGAAGTAGAGATGGAAGGCGCCAATATCGGCCCGCGCGTCACCCAGTACACTATGAAGCCGCCAACAGGGGTAAAACTTACCAAAATTACCGCGCTAGAGAACAACCTGGCACTCGACCTAGCAGCTCACAGTATCCGTATGGAAGCGCCTATTCCTGGCAAGCGTGCTGTCGGCATAGAAGTACCCAACGTAAAATCCGCTACCGTCCGCCTCGGTTCGCTACTCAATACCAACGAGTGGAATGGCGTGACCAGCCAGCTTGGCTTCTGTATTGGCAAGGACATCTCCGGCTCACCAGTCATAGCCGATCTGGACCGCATGCCCCACCTGCTGGTCGCCGGCCAGACTGGCTCCGGTAAATCGGTGATGATTAACACCATCCTGACCAGCCTGCTGTACCGCAACAGCCCAGCCGATCTCAAGCTCATCTTGGTCGACCCCAAACAGGTAGAGCTGAAGCCGTATGACGAAATCCCACACCTGCTGACCCCAGTCATTACCGAGCCAGAGAAGTGTATTAGTGCGCTCAAATGGGCCGTGGCCGAAATGGAGCGCCGCTACAGTGCGCTCGCCGAAGTCAACAAGCGCAATATCGGTGAATACAACAATCTGAAAAAGGAAGAGGGCATGCCCTACATCGTGATTGTGATAGACGAGCTGGCCGATCTGATGATGATGGCCGCCCGTGATGTCGAGGCACTTATCGTCCGGATTGCCCAAAAGGCCCGCGCCGTTGGCATCCACCTGGTGCTAGCCACCCAGCGGCCGTCTGTCGATGTTATTACCGGGCTTATCAAGGCCAACGTGCCAGCCCGTATCGCCTTCACAACAGCCAGTGGTGTCGACAGCAAGACGATTATCGATGGTGTTGGTGCCGAGAAGCTCCTTGGCATGGGCGACATGCTGTTCCTGACATCCGACATGCCGAAACCCAAGCGTGTCCAGGGTGCATTCATAGGCGACGACGAAACCGTGAAGGTAAACGACTTTATCCGCATGCAGCGCCCGCCACAATACGATGACGAAGTTGTCAGCCAGCCAGTGGTACTGAACGGCAAGGGTGGCGTCGTGGTCGACATGGGCGGCGATGCCGACGATGACATGTTCCACGATGCTGTAAATGTCGTGATAGAGAACCGCAAAGCCTCTACCAGCCTTCTACAGCGCCGCCTACGCATCGGCTACGGCCGTGCAGCCCGGCTGATTGAGCAAATGGAAGAGCAGGGCATAATCGGCCAAGCCGACGGCTCACGCCCCCGCGAAGTCCTGGTCAGCTCCATAAGCGAAGTCTTTGGTGGCGGCAGTTCCGAAGCCGACGCCGCTCTCGACGAAAACTTCCCCGACGAAGCCTAACCATACGAAACATCATAGTTGACATATAAGCATAAGTAGTGTACTATGTAGCTAGTTATCTAAAACAAAAAAATATGTCAGCTCTATCCATCAACTCACCCTTCCGTAAAGCACTACCACGTGCCGAGGCGCCAGAAAAAGGCCCGCGCTACGCCCGCGTTATTGCCGTTACGCGTCGTTTTGCAGCCCGCTTGATAACCGGTAGTCCAGCAGTTGACAGTGCGCCGCACGACACCGAACAGGCCAGTGTGGCTAAGCCAGCTGAGAAACTCATATCCGTCCCAACAGAAACGTCGTACAATCCCGCTATTAACGAAGCGCGCCGCAATCGAAACGAAACGCAGCAAGCCTTACTAGTGGCCGCTGTCGCCAAAACCGCCGTTCACGCCACAGAGGCAAGTGCCGAGCTGGCAACAGTTATTCCATTACCCAAAAAGGAGCAGCCAGTGCCAGCAACTATGGCTCGTCGCACGCCCGGAACTTCTGACCTGTCCCTGTTCGGCAAAGACACGCCCAATGTCACGGCCCTGCTTTCGGCTGTGCCAGATATATTGCCCGAATCAGCCACCCTAGCTGTCGAAAATACATCCGTGAACCCGTTGCTGGCTACAGCTGCCGTGGACATTGCCTCGATAACACCTGTATTTACTGCTGAGCAGACACCAATTCATGACAATCTGCAGCATCCCTTAGAAAAGGGGAAGGTAGATTTCAGTGAGCCCGACCGCACATACCAAGCCCTTCAGCAGAATTTTGCTGCACAGACTGAACAGACGCCACACATCATCAAGTAAAGATAACCCAGCACCATAACAGGGGTAGTGTTGTAGAAAATGTTTAGTTTCGCTGAACAACTTCTTACCGGGCAGTTTTGATAAAAATTGTGTACAAAAGTGCTTGTGTTTTTGTGTTAGAAATCTTACTATGAGTTTAACACCAAAACTGCAAATGGAGGGAGCGACATGGTTGTGGGGCTCGACAGGCTACTAGTCCAAGAGTCCTGCACCACGCTCCCGTCACTGCACCAAAACTTCCAAACCGAAACTGAAGCCCCCGACCTAAACGGGGGCTTTTTGTATGGCATTGAGGGTCAAGCTATATGAGTACCACTGTAGAGCGCACGACAGCAACGGCTGAGAGTGAAGTATCACTAGAGGTGGTGGATGCTCGCAGTGCCTTACTCGATCCAATCACCGGGCAGCCGTACCTGGTTCTGCCCATAGACATTCCGGCTAAGCACCCGGATGGCGAGATGGTTACCTACCACCACGTGCGTTATTATCGACGGGATGAGCACTTGGGTAGAGGGGCAAGCCCCGCAAAACCCGATAAAACCGACCTACATGTAATTGCTGGCCTAAGCGTACGGCTCGCCGGTGGTCAATATATGAAGCGCTCGCTTCACGAGATTGTGCATGACAGGTTTCCCAGGGGCCCAAGACTGCCGGTGGACAGGGCTCAAAAATTTCAGACTGCTGTTACGACTGTTGTCGGTATAGTGCCACGCGAGGTGATAGATGTCTCGAAACCGGAAGGGCATGAAATTGTGCATGTAACATCGGATGATTTCGAAAAAGTTGCCGACTGCCAATACGTCGGCTTGGAGCATTTCAGATCGGCATCTACCGCCGCATGGGCCCAGCGGACGATGGGTTACTTTTTTCTCCGGCATGCATCAAAACAAGACTTGGAACAAATTGACCCCAGTCAGCTCGATCAATTTGTCCATACCAGGAATCGTGAGCAAAAAGTTATGCTAGCAACCGCAATCCTAGGGGGCTGCCTAGAAATGGCAGTCGACCCATTTCGGACAAAACTCGATGAACTAAGGCGGAAGGGCTATGCTCAACCCGGGCGCAGCGATGTACTCTCGGAACTTCGAGCTATTATTCCTGCCTCGTCGTTTGAATTGGTTATGCCAAAGCTCGAGACCGAAATCCACGATACCTTTAGAAAAATGCAGCGACGAGCGGTGGGGCATTGAGAGGGTTGAGGGCACATAATGGCTAGAACTCATGTAGATTTGGCAAAGCCATTTGCGCCACTCGACGAGTATAGTGGAATCCCACTGCCAATACTGCCCGTGCCGGCGCCACCTCAGGACCTAACGACTCGGCCCTATCTAGAAGAATTTTGTCGCATGGACGAACATCATGCATTCTTTCCAAATGAGGACTTTACGACCGAACCAGAGCGCGTACTACGGCATTCACGATTGCAGTACGGTGGACGGTGGGCGCATGGCAAATATCACGAGTTGTATCAAGGGGTGAAATACCCAACCAACTTGCGGGGGCAGTTCAGGGTGGCAATATTGGCGGCTGCCGGTTATATACCCGATGAAGCGGTCGATGTCCGAGAAAATCGACCAGAGCGTGTGGAGTTGAGCCCTGCCCAGCAGCAATTAATAAGGGGGCGCATACACACAGAGGAACGAATTAGTGATAGAACAGGTTTGGATATTAACCGCTCGCATCGTGGTATTTTTTTCATGCAATATGCGCTGAGTCAGGATTTTGCGAGTCTTGGCATTGAGGCAACGCTAGAAGAGTATTTGAGCACAGCTGATGACAGGCGACGGTTAAGACTTGGGTTTCGCATATTCGACATGGCTTTTGAAAGGGCGGGCGATGACTTCGTGGATTTGTATAGTATTGCTCGCCGCCAGGGCAACATTCCGCACTATCAACCTGAAACTCCCAGAAAGTTGGTGCGTCGTGTGGTGCACGGTCATCAGCAGAATTATTTTCCAAAGCTCACGCGACGCATACTTGAGTCTATTGCGGCTTGACCAACAGGGGTGAGTAGGGTAGAATAACTCTTGTAATATCAACTCAGCTTGCATCCCCTAGTGAGTGCAGGCCGAAACCATCCGAGTTGACGACAATTTATTGGAGTCTATCGAGGTTGGGTTAACCAAAGGAGTGAACGTATGAATCAATACGAGATTGCTGTGCTATACCACCCAGATTTAGAAATCGATCTGGACAAGGCCGCATCGCGCGTGACCAAAATCTTCACTGACAACGGCGGTAGCGTCGTATCGGAAGACAACTGGGGCAAGCGCAAACTCGCCTACAATATCAAGGGCAACGAACACGCTGTATACGTGTTCTATACCGTTGAAATGCCGGGCGAGGGCGTCCGCAAAGTGGAAAGCACGCTGAACATCACCGACGAGGTGATTCGTTTCCTCATCACGCGCCCAGACCTCAAGGCTATTGCCAAGGCCGATGTTGCCAAGGCCGAAAAAGCTGCCAAAGCAGCTGCACGTGGTGAGTCAAGCGACAGTTCAGAAGAAAAAGACGAAGAGTAAATTTTACAATTGACCTGGCCGCGGGCCGGGCGTACCTTGAAAGTACAAATTTAATCCGCGACATAGTTTCGCACAGAAGGAGGATGCCAATATGGCACGAAGTCTCAACCAAGTAACACTAATGGGTAACCTGACTCGGGACCCCGAACTACGACAGACGCCTACCGGGCAGAATGTCTGTAGCTTTTCCCTCGCCCTGAACCGCAGCTACAAGGATAGCAGTGGTGAATGGCAGGAAGCGACTGATTTCATCGATATCGTCGCCTGGGGGCCGCTCGCCGAGCGTGTGAGCCAATATTTGCACAAAGGCAGCCGCTGCCTGGTGCAGGGTCGTATGCAGTCGCGTAGCTGGGAGCAGGACGGTGTTAAGCGTAGCAAAGTAGAAGTGCTGGCCAACGACGTAACGTTCCTAGACAGTCGTGGTGGTGGCGAAGGTGGCGAGGCCGGTGGAAACTTCGGCGGAGGCGCTAGCGCACCTGCCGATGCACCGAGCAAACCAGCACCAAGCAAGAAGAAAGATGACGTTGTCATCGAAGATGTTGGCGACGAGCCAATCAACCTCGACGACATTCCCTTCTAATAGGTGGAGAAAGCTGTAACGCATGCAATTACATGATGGATGTCCAATTGTTGAACAGGAGTTAAAGCCAAAACCAGAGGCTCACGAAGAGCCATATCGAAATGGGCTATTCATGCAGGTTGCTCAAGGGTTGTCATCTCAATTCGTAAAACAAGTTCGTGGCACAAAAGGGCTTACTGATGAGCGAATCGAACAGATTAGGCACGATGAAATTAGTGACTGGGGTAATCTAGGTGAGCCCGGAGGAGAAGCAGACTACTTAGCGGCAAATCCCGGACTTGCAAAAGCAGTTCACGACTGTGAACTAATGATACAAATGGGCGAATGCTTATTACAAGGACTAAAGAGAGGAAGTTAGTATATGGCGAAGATTTTTAAACACAAGACAGATGTTGCGTTTTTTGACTACAAGGACTTTAAGACCCTGCAGCGGTACGTGAACATGTACGGACAGATAGAGACCCGCAAGAAGACTGGTCTGACAGAGAGCCAGCAGCGCCGCCTAAGCGTCGCTATCAAGCGTGCCCGACACATCGCGCTGCTACCATTCGTAGCAAGTAACTAGGAGATATTCATGGCTGAAAAATTCGAATTGGTCCGTGGAGCCGAAATCGATTGTGAAGTGCTGTACCCAGGTATAGACGACCCCAGCTATTATGCATTGGTGCAGGTCGGGAAAGCAGAAGCCACCCCAGACAGTATCATAAGCGCTCCAGCAACAATTGCCGGTAAGAGCCTGCTTCGAGGGATGAAACTCAAAGGAGTTATTCCAGAGGATATCCCTGAGGACAGGGTTCTAACAGCCAAGGACATCGTTCTGCGCATAGACGACAATCCCCAATCGGTAGCCGACTGGGCAAGTTAGCGTGTCGCCGTTTGCACAGATTAAGAGGTTAGAGCTGCAGCTGCGGGCTGTTATATCGGCGCTGGACGTGCCGAGTCTAAACATGCCCGAGCAGAAGGCTGTGGCGCGGCTCAGTAATGATCTGACAGATGCTCGGCTCGATATTCGGGATTACGAGATGAGTGATACGCGCGCCGAGCAGCTCCGGCATTCCAAGCAGGCGGTGGCTCGCCTGGAGAAGGTGCGAAAAGCAATCCTGGCCCTGAGTGAGTACAATGTATTTACGGCGGTGGACGTTGCCCAGCTGAGCGCCCAGTTAGAACAAATTAGCGAGAATGTACGGTAACCAGATGAATATAGACGCATTTCAGGACAGAGTGATGAAGCTGCAGTCGAATACGTTCATGGCAATGAACGGAGCGGCGGCGGGTATCCTCGGGTCGGCAGATAGCGGGTCGGATGCTATCGAGCAGCTCAAGCGAGCCGTCGTGGAGTTTGTCGGACAGTCCAAAGCAGGGGCTGACCTAGCCAGGCTAAAGCAATCGTACCGAGCAGTACTGGCGAAAATCATGGTGGCGCAGACTATGGGATCAATCGGCGAAGAGCTGGCCGACGAGTTGGTAGCAACATTGCAGCAAATTATGAAGGAAGGGCAGTAGCCATGGCACTAAGTATTACGAATTTGAAAAAGGGCGTGCTGTTCCAGCTAGACGGTACGCCGTACCGCGTGGTGGATTATAACCAAAAGGTGATGGGCCGTGGTGGTAGTATCGTGAATGTCCGTGTCAAAAGCTTGCTTGATGGCAAGGTGCTGGAAAAGACATTTAAGGGCAACGAACAGATAGAAAGCGCCGATGTGAACTCGCAGGGTGTGCAATATTTGTACAACGATGGTGCCACATTTTACTTCATGAACGGTGACACATTTGAGCAGTTCGAGGTCGCTGCCGACTTGGTGGGCGACGGCGCTGGCTACATCAAAGAAGGTGATATTGTGCAGCTGCAATTTTTCAACGCTCGGGCCATAAATGTGGAACTGCCCAAAAACGTACCACTGCTAGTAACTTACAGCGAACACGCCGTCAAAGGCGACACAACATCCAACATTCAGAAGGATGCGACACTAGAAACTGGCATCACTATCAAGGTGCCGGCATTTATCAAACAGGGCGATGTCATATCGGTGGATACCAGCACCGGTGCGTACCGCGAGCGCGTGAAGGAATAGCTATGAGTAGCCCGGAAACTCGGGGTGGTGAAGCGGAAAACCTGTGGACTCAGTGGAGTCGGATTCGTGAAGAGAAAGTGCAGGGGTGGAACAAGCGGCGTGCTGCTGAAGGTAAGCCACCCCTAAGCGCACGGGCGAGGTCACGGCTTCTACGGAACTATGTATCCCCGGCGTCTATAGGTAATGAGCTCATAGAATTACATGCAGGCTCTGATGTAGGTATGAGCGATCCACACGATGTAGATGATGCCTTTCAGCTGGAGGCAAAAGACCCTGTAGTGGAGGAAGAAAATCGTATCATGGAACGCTTGGAACGTTTGCGCGCTCAGCAATATCAAGCCCCGGTGGTGTCGGAAGTAGACCTGATTACAGAGCGCTTGGAAGAATTACGCAGCAGGCAGAACCATCCCCGGGAACTGCCACCGGAAGGCGAGGTTTCGAACTAATGAAACAACGGCTAGACCAGGCGTTGATGGCGCGCGGGCTGGTGCGGAGCCGCAGCCAAGCGGAGAGTTATATTCGGCTGGGCGAGGTGACGGTGAATGGCAAAGTTATTACTAAAGCCGGGACGATGGTAGGCGATGAGAACACCATAGTGTTGACGGCGGCCGAGCAGTATGTGAGCCGGGCGGCTCTGAAGTTAGCATCAGTCGCAGCAGTTCTGAAGCTCGATTTCCGGGGAAAAACGGTGCTCGACGTCGGTAGTAGCACGGGTGGTTTTACGGAATACGCGCTGAAACATGGTGCCGCCAAAGTAATTGCCGTAGAAGTGGGAACCGATCAGCTGCACCCGAGCTTGCGTGGTAACCCACAGATTGAACTGCACGAAAAGACTGATATCCGCGACTTCCGCACAGCGCAGAAAATCGACCTAGTAGTAGCCGACGTATCATTTATTTCACTTCGGGACATTTTGCCGTCTGTTGCCAAGCTGTGCACGCGTGAAACGCGATTAGCAATGATGGTAAAACCGCAGTTCGAGGCAGCGCAGAGCAATCTCAAGCACAAAGGCGTTATCAAAAACGACAAAATGCGCCGCGATATCCTGAAGGATTTCGAAGACTGGGCAAAGCGACATTTTGTAATCATCGACAAAGCAGATTCCGATGTCGCTGGAACCAAGGGCAACCGCGAACGCTTTTACCTACTGAAGACCTTGTAGCTACAGGGAAAAGAGCAGCCGGAGACGACGGATTTACTCTGTCGCCCCGCGTGATGAGGAAAACCGTAGGTTTGCCTTATACTTTAAGCATATGTATTTTGCTAACAGGGTGCAGGCTGGTCGGATGCTGGCTAGGCAGCTCGCCAAAAAATATCGCTACGAAGATTGCGCGGTTATCGCCCTCAACGATGGCGGCGT
>JBBQTW010000002.1:0-36219 GCA_038234505.1 Saccharimonadales bacterium (SeqCode)
CTATGTTATTTATCGTCGCAGCAGTATTAGTCGTTTTGTGGTTGTTAGGATTTATCGGTCATATCGGTGGTGGGTTGATCCACATACTACTCGTTATTGCGCTTATCGTCATTGTTTACAACCTGATAGCCGGTCGACGCAGCGTCTAGTTAGATTTCGTTCGCTACTAGCTTTCAAGCTCATGGTTTGCCGCTAGCTATCTGCTACAATCGGCGCCATTATGGTGAGGAAATTTTGGCAACACCGATACCGGCGCACGAGCTTGGTGCTTGTGCTGTGCCTAGCATTTCTGGCGGGGGTAGGCTTGGCGCGCCGTTATCACGTCGATTTTCGCTGGTGGGGGCTACTTATTATCCCAGCTGCGCTGTCGGCCCGGAGCCGGGCAAACTGGACGGTGGTGTGGTTTATTGTGCTGGGGTTAGGCATGGGTTTATGGCGCGGCGGTATCTATCAGCACAAACTAGCCCAGTTTGGGCAATATTACGACCGACATGTCACCATTACGGCGGTTGCTAGCCAGGATGCCGCGTATGGCAAAACCAAACAGCTGCAGTTCGATGCCAAAAAAGTTATCGTTGAAAGCACCGGTGAACGACTGACAGGGAAGGTGAGCCTGAGCGGCTTTGGGCTGAATGCCGTGTTTGCTGGCGACGAGGTACAGGCTACGGGTAAGCTGCGCTCATCGCTCGGTAGCTATCAGGGGCGGATAAGCTATGCCCAGCTGGTACTTGTCGATCACCATAACTCTATCATCTATGAACTACGGCGACGGTTTACGGCCGGCGTGCAGTCGGCGTTGCCTGAGCCGCTGGCTAGTTTTGGCATGGGCTTGCTGATAGGCCAGCGTAACACCTTGCCGGTCGGTATTTCGCAGGCGCTGCTGATGGTCGGCCTGACGCATATCATAGCCGTCAGCGGCTACAACCTCACAATACTGTTGCGTAGTGCCGACAAGGTGAGCGGTAAACGCTCTAAGCGGGTAGCGACGTTACTATCGCTGGCCTTAATAGCCATCTTTCTGCTGTTCGCCGGTACCAGCGCGTCAATCGTCCGCGCGGCTATAGTTAGCTTGTTAAGTATTGCGGCAGGCTACTACGGCCGGAGCTTTAAACCACTGGTATTGATATTGCTGGCGGCGGCGATTACCGCCTATGCCAATCCGTACTATGTCTGGTCCGATACCAGCTGGTATCTGTCGTTCCTGGCCTTTTACGGTGTCATGGTCGTAGCGCCGATGGTGCGCAGCGGCTGGAGCCAAAAACGCCAAGACTCTATCGTACTGGGCGTGGCGCTCGAAAGCCTGTGTGCCGAGCTGATGACACTGCCGTTTGTGCTGTTCGTCTTCGGACAGATGTCGTTTATTGGTTTGGTGGCAAACGTGTTAGTGGTAGCATTGGTCCCGTTGGCGATGTTACTGACACTAGTTGCTGGCCTGGCCGGCATGATACTGCCCGCCTTTGCTGGCTGGCTAGCGTGGCCGGCGCGTATTATCCTCACCTACATGCTCGACATCGCCAACATGCTGAGCCATATCCCCCATATTTTTGTCCAAAATGTTGGGTTTTCGATAGTCCAGATGTTGGTAGTGTACGTAATGTTAGTACTTGTCAGCGGGGCGCTCTATCATAAGGTAAGGCCCAGGAAAGTATTAATAGTAAAAAATATGGTTGTTGATAGCATGTCAACAAAGTGATAATGTAATCCTTATGAACGAGCGTCTTGACGGTGGCGTACTAGCGAGTGCCAACATTTATGAGGCTACACATGCTACCCATGAATCAATTGAACCATTTGCGTCTGTGGAACCAGTCGATAGCGGCCGCAATTATCGATTAAACCGTGTGCAGCGATCGGGACTAGCTCTGAGTGCTTTCGGTTTACTGGTTGCTGGTTGTATGTACGCATCCGATGCACGCGAAACTGATACCGCTCACCAGCCACCCAGCCATAGTAGCGAACAGCCAGCTAGGCCAAATATTGTTGTTATCGAGACAGACGACGAGAGTATGAACCTAGCGCCATATCGACCGTATATCAATAGATTTTTCAAAAAAAACGGCGTCGAATTTACCAATTCATTTGTTGGACAGTCGCTGTGCTGTTCGTCGCGCACGAGCAAATTCACTGGACTACTGCCACACAACGACCATGTAATGAGCAATAATTACCCAGATGGCGGCTTCTGGCCGTTCCATGTGTATGACGAACAGTCGACATTCCCAGTGTGGATTCAAAAAAGCGGCTACAAAACAGCCGAAATGGGAAAATTCATGAACGAATATCCATACCAGCCCGGCGTGCCAGGCCACCGTGTACCAAAAAGTTACATACCGCAAGGATTTTCGAAATTCGTAAGCCCCGTGAAGGGTAAGCCGTACAACGAAGTCGGCTATGGTCTCAATGTGAATGGTGTGGTCGATGCGCATTTACGTCAAAAGTATATGGTGCGTGTACTCAGTAAGATGGGCGGCAATTTTATTAGCCGTCAGACAAGCAGCTCGCAGCCATATGAACTAGAAATCGATCCCTATGCCGACCATGCGCCGTATAAGGATGAAAAACGCTTCCGTGGCAAGTTTTTTGATAAAATCAAATATCCACGAACACCTGCGTTCAACGAAAAGAATATTAGCGATAAAACCAATTTGCTACGATTACTGCCCCGGGAAACGCAGAGCGAAAAACAACTCATAAATCATGATTTTGACAAAAGAATCGGCGCTGAAATGGGTGTGGACCGTATGTTCAAGCATATAGTACAGATTCTGACAGCAACCGGGCAGCTGGATAATACTTATATTATCTATACATCGGACAATGGTTACCACATGGGCGAACATCGCATGGGTATCGGCAAAAATACTGCATATGATACTGACACTCGGGTGCCGTTGTATGTCTTTGGCCCCGGCATAGAAGGCGGCAGTGTCATACACCAGCTAGTTGGTAACACCGATTTAGCGTCGACGATAGCTAAAATGGCGGGCGTAAAGCCGCCAGACAATGTTGATGGCCGATCGTTCTTGCCACTCCTGACGGGTAAATCGCACCGCCCGTGGCGCAAATATTTCCTGACAGAACGCGGCAAGGACGAATACTACACTAAGCACAGCAGCTCGATTGCCGAGCCTGCCGACCCGATAGACGAGGCGAACGCTCGCTATCAGACCGAACCGTACGAGGCCGTGCGCTGGGCCGGTAAACGGCCTGGACTGTATGTCGAATATGTTGATGGGACCCGCGAATTTTACGATATGACAACCGATCCGTATCAGAATCACAACTTACTGGCGCCTGGTGCTGTGCTTACCACGTCGCAGGCCAGAGAATTAGCCAAAGCCCAAGCAGCGCTCGCGCAACTAAAAAGTTGCCATGGTAACAGCGGCGCAGCATCGTGTTTTGTGACCCGAGAAGCCGTCGGCAAGCTGTTGGCAAAAGGATAGATTTACAGGATTTCGTAGGCCGAATACCAACCAGCCAAGCTGGTACTGGTGGTATTGCTAAAGATTGACAGAAATTGTATAATAGGCCTATGACAACCTCGGAAGTACCGCAGGCTGCGCCGCCTCTGGCAGCGGAGCAGGACCAGCCAGGATTTCTCCACCGCTATCGAACAGCTATCGCGCTGGCGGCTTCTTCGGTGTTGCTGAGCACCTGTGCTGCGCCAGAAGCTACAATGCACGAAGCGACTCATGGCCAGCACGCTGTTGACGCCCAACCTGGAGCGTATGAAGGCAATTCCGGTGCAAAAGCCGAGGTCGACAAGGCTCACCCAAATGTCGTGTTTATTCTGCTAGACGACATGCAGATGGAGCTGCTACCCCACATGAAATCGGTGAACACACTGCTCAAAGACCGCGGTATGTACTTCGACAATTATTATGATAATATGACCCTCTGCTGCCCAGCACGAGCCTCTATCCTGCGTGGTCAATATGCCCACAATACGGGGGTCAAAAGCAATACGACGCCGAACGGTGGCTTCGAAAAGTTTCACACCAACGGCGATGAAAAGTCGACTATCGCTACCTGGATAAATCACCTAAAAAATAAAGATGGCAATACCCTGTATGACACGGCACTGATAGGCAAGTACCTGAACAACTTCCCGTATAACTACGCGCCAGGCAAACACCATATCCGCTACGCCTCGAACCACTTCGTGCCGCCGGGCTGGACAACTTTCGATACGGCAGTCGTCGGCGACCCATATCTAGGGACTCATTATAAGTTTGCCCGCAACGGCGTAGTGGACAAACACTTCCACAACATCTCCAAAAATCCGAAAAACTACATGAACGATTATATGGGCCAGATGGCCGACGCTCTGATACAAAAGGATGCAGCTGCCAATAAACCCTCATTCCTTTATTGGGCACCGTGGAGCCCGCATGTGCCGAGCACCGTCGCACCACGTTTCCGCCATTTCCCAGTATCCGGTCCACGACCAACGGACAATCCGGCATACAACGAGCAAAATATGTCTGACAAACCCAAGTTTATGCACTCACTCCAAAGCTTCTCCAGCAAGACCGACAAAGAGATAAATCATGCCTGGGTCAAGCGAGTGCGAGCCGTGCAAGCGCTAGACGAAGCTGTCGCTAGTATGGTAGCCCAGATGAAGGCAGATGGCACGTACGATAATACCTACATTATTTTCACAAGCGACAATGGCTTTCACCAAGGCCAACACCGTATGCCAGGTGGCAAGAACACACCTTACAACACCGATATCCATCTTCCTCTCATCATCGAAGGCCCGGGTATACAGCCAGGAAGTGTATCGAACGAAGCTGTCAGTGATATTGACCTGGCACCAACGATAGCCCAGCTGACGGGTGCTCATGTGCCATACCACACCGATGGCCGGTCGTTGGTGCCATTATTGATGGGTAAGCACCCGAGCAACTGGCGCAAATTTGACGAGACGGAGCGCTTTAACTCGCAGAATTACTCGTCCACGTTTGATGGGATAAATGAACCTGCCGACACGCCTGCCGAAGTAGGCACGACATCAACCATACCATACCGAGGTATCCGCAATGGGCACTGGCTGTACGTGGTGTACCGCTACAAACCCGGCCAAGATAACAGCGGCAAGCCGACAGAGTTTTACGATGAGCACAAAGATCCGTACGAACTACACAACCTGGCATCCGAAAAAAACTTGTCACCATACTACCAAAAGGTCCAGCTGCGCCTACAGCGGAACCTCGGCAAGCTGGCAAATTGCCAGGGCGTCGTCTGCTCGACAAACTAGCCATAACAGATAGAAATAGCTATACTGTAGCTAAGTACTGAGGATAGGAGCGACATGTCAGGTCATAGCAAATGGTCCACAATCAAGCGTGAAAAGGGAGCTAAGGACGCTGCCCGTGGCGCTGTGTTTACCAAACTTGGGAATGCTATCGCCATGGCCGCTCGCGCTGGCGTAGACCCCGACACGAACTTCACGCTGCGTCTGGCTATAGACAAAGCCAAGGCTGCCAACATGCCCAGCGCCAACATACAGCGGGCGCTGGACCGTATCAAGGACAAGTCGGCGGCGCAGTTGCAAGAGGTGTTATACGAAGGCTACGGCCCGCAGGGAGTGGCTATCCTGGTGGAAGTTGCCACCGACAATATCAACCGCACCTATCCTATCGTCAAGCTGGCCTTTAGCAAACATGGCGGTAGTATTGCCGAAAAGGGTTCGGTGGTATTCCAGTTCGAACACAAGGGTATGATACGGGTGAAGGCGACAGGCGACGACCTGATGCTCCAAGCGCTCGATGCCGGGGCAGAGGATGTACAAGAAGAAGGCGACGAGTCAGTTATCTACACCGCGGCCACCGACCTGGCCAAAGTCCGCGATGCGTTGAAAGACGCTGGCCTAGAAATCAGCGATGCTGAACTCACCTACGTACCGAACAACACGGTCGAAGTCAGCGACGAGGCCACGGCCGGCAAAATCATGCGCCTGATGGACGCCCTGGACGACTGCGATGATGTAGTGAACACCCACGTCAACTTCGACATTGATGAAACATTACTGCTATGAGTGTCGAAACAGTCGTTTGTATAGGGTTTGATGGGAAAGAGTACGTCACACCAGTATCCAAGCTAGTGCCACGCACCTCAATTTATGGAATTGTAGTTGATGCAGGTAGTGTCTTGCTCTCTAAGCAATCAAACGGCTATGATTTGCCGGGTGGTGGAATTGAAGCCGAGGAGACCGACGAGAGTGGAGTCGAACGTGAGGTTGCCGAGGAAACCGGACTACAAGTGAAGGCATTGCATCAGGTGGGAGGGCAAAAAGAAGGCTTCTTTAAACGTATACATTCTGACGGTACTTGCATTCATTCCTTCATGCGATATTACGCATGCGAGGTGCTAGGCGGCGAAATCTCAACGGCTGGCTTTGATGAGGCTGAGAAGAGTTTTGCGGAAGCGGCTGAGTGGATTCCTGTCGAAAGGTTGGATGAAATAACAGTCGCATCTACGAATGACTGGCGTGATTTAGTAAGGGAGATGGCCTCGCAGTGAGAATACTCGGGATTGACCCAGGTACCGGGATACTTGGATTTGGGGTGATAGATAGTGTCGGCGGTAGGGCGCAGCTGGTAGATGGCGGGGTAATTCGTACGCCAGTCCATGAGGACGATGCTGTGCGCCTGGTGACGATATTCGACGAGCTGAGCGAAGTTATTAAAGCTACCAAGCCCGAGGCGATGTCGGTGGAAAAACTTTTCTTTTCGCAGAATGTGACGACCGCGATGACCGTAGCCCAAGCTCGCGGTGTTGTACTGCTGTGTGGCAAACAGGCGGGGCTAGAGATATTCGAATACACGCCGCTGCAGATAAAAATGGCCATAAGCGGCTATGGCCGGGCCGACAAAAAACAGATGCAGGAAATGGTGCGGGTTATCCTCGGACTCAAAGAAGTGCCGAAGCCGGACGACTGCGCTGATGCGATTGCGGCAGCGCTAACCCACGCCCAAACCATGCGCGGCTGATGACAGTCGCCTAGAACAAGTGGTGGAGGCGGTCGCTGGTGGTGACTTGCTCCATTTGGCCGGAGCAGCTTGCTGGGTCGGGCGTGATGTCGTAGTGATGGGCCGTGGCGGGCACGGTCTCGAATTCCTGCTGTAGCGTGGTGGTATCGATATTGCCAAAGCTGATGAGCATACGGTCTTCGTCCTTTATGGTTTGATTGGCAATGTTAGTGAGGTCGGTGAGGTTCTGGCCGTTTAGCATCACATTCAGCTTATTTGTGTCGTCTTCGGTGTACGTGTTGCTTTGATCGTCCTGGATAAAGTTCGGGCCCAGTGTCCAGCCAATGTTGTTGAAAAACTGCTGCCAGGTAACGCCGTCATCATGGACGTGAATAACCGAATTAGTGTTGTCGTGCATATGGGCGCGCTGAGCCGGCTGGATAGTGCCATGCACTACACAGGCAGCAACCTCCTGATAATATTGCGGACCTTTGAATTCCTGTCGCTGGCCGTTAATGTAGACGGCAAAGTTAGCGTGGTAGTGCGTCTGGTGGACAGAGTATGTCGCAAAGCGGATGGCGATAACTATCAACGCGCCGAGCAATAGGCCTGCCACAAACAAGAAACGGGCAGATTTCAATAACTTCTTCATGAGTTTAGTATACCGCAACGGCTGGGCACTAGCTGTGCGATAATAAGTAAATGATAGCAACACTAAATGGGGTAGTGAGCGAGAAACTGCATGACTTGGTTGTGCTGGATGTGCATGGCGTGGGCTATGGCCTGCAGGTGACGGCCGAAGATTTTGGACGCTTGCAGACTGGCGAGTCGGCCAAACTCTACATCCACGAGCATATTCGCGAACAGGGTTACGACTTGTTCGGGTTCGTGCAGCTGGATACTAAGGCGCTGTTCGAGCAGCTACTAGGTGTCAAAAATGTTGGGCCGAAGGTAGCACTAGCGGTCCTGGATATTGGTAATGCACCTGGTGTTCGTGGGGCAATTGCCGCTGGCGATGTCAAACTCCTACAGTCGGCCAAGGGCGTCGGCAAACGGGCTGCCGAGCAGATTGTAGTAGAGCTACGCGACAAAGTTGGCTTGGCTAGCACCGATGCTGCCGAGGGAATTGTCGGTCGCCCCGGCATTGGTGCCAGCGACGAAGCCACCGAAGCCCTGATCTCCCTAGGCTTCTCGCCGCAAGACGCTGCCACCGCCCTCAAGAGCGTGGATAAAGATTTGCCAACCGAAGAACGTATCAAACTGGCCCTGAAAAAGAAAGACTAATGATTCCCGGCACGAAGCTCGGTGACGGCAATACTATCCCCCAGATTGGGCTGGGACTGTGGAAAGTTTCGCAGGCAGAGTTCGATACGGCTTTTGGTGCTGCTGTAGATGCTGGCTACCGACATTTCGACACTGCCCAAGCATATGGCAACGAAGCCTTTCTAGGCGCTGGGCTGAAGCAGTCTGCACTGAACCGCGAAGATATCTGGATTACCACCAAGATTGGTGTCCAGCATTTTGGTTACAAGCACGCGAAGTCGAGCTTCGAGGATTCGCTGGCCAATTTACAAACAGATTATGTTGACTTGTTACTCTTGCATTTCCCGGTATCCGTCCTGCGCAAAAAGAGCTGGCTGGCACTAGAGGAAATCAAAGCTGCCGGGGGTGCGAAGTCTATTGGCGTTAGCAACTACACTCTCCGGCATCTGCAGGAAATGGAGAAGTATGCTAGCGAAATGCCAGCGGTGAACCAGGTAGAGTTACACGTCTTCCTCCAGCAACCTCAACTTGTTAAGTATTGTCACGAAAAGGGTATCGCTATCGAAGCTTATAGTCCGCTGGCCCACGCCCGGGCGGGAGCCGACGAGCCGGTCTTGCAGGAAATTGCCCAGAAACATGGCAAGACATTTGCCCAAATCATGCTGCGCTGGTGCGTGCAAAGCGGCTTTGTCGTCCTGCCCAAATCTGTCACCCCCAGTCGTATCCAGGAAAACATCGACATCTTCGACTTCGAGTTAGACGCCGATGACCTAGCGAAGCTCAAAACCCTAGACCGCGACCTCCGCACCTGCTGGGACCCCACGCATGTGCCGTAACAGATAGTTGCTTATTCATTCTAAGGGGATATACTAAGCCGATGAAAGTTGCCAGTACGAAAGAGTTGGTGGGCAAAGTCCTCAAGGAGTTACCGGGTATAACGCTTACTGCTTCACGTTACTATCTTGCAGAGCGTATGGCCAATAATGTTCGCGCGGGTAAGTCCAGTAACTTGTTTATGGGGATGTTCGTAGTTGCGGATGTCCTAGATGGTATGATTATGCGCCAATTTGATGCTGACACTTCCGTTCGGCGTATTGCTGATGGAGTAGTCGACCACCTGTCGATTGCTAGAGTGGCCACCGAGACAGCTAAGAAATATCCCGAAGCACGTGTCTATACTGCTATTCTAGGAGCTCGTGCTGCTATAGTAGGGGCACTTAACATGTATCACTTGGCTGAAACCGGTGAAGTTACAAAAGGTCAAAATCACCAACGGCTTTCGAACATATCCATGGCGGCATTTGGTTTAGTGGCAGAAAAGGATATTCCACTGGCGACACACCTGATGGGCATAGCCACAGTCGGCATAAACGTCTCGGCCAGTTTCGCACATCTGAACGAAATTGGGGAAACTCATTCAGAAGGCATCCGAAAGCTATAGTAAAACATTGCGCGTAGCATAACTATATTACGCTATACTGTAGCTAATGATTGAACGAATAGTTGGTGCTGCGGCTGCAGCGGATGATACGCCGGATGAGGTTGAGTTTGAAAACAAACTGCGGCCGCATGATTTTGCCAATTACATTGGCCAGGATCGGTTAAAAAAAAATCTGCAGCTGGCGATTACCGCTGCCAAGAAGCGCGGTGAACCACTCGACCACGTCTTGCTCTATGGGCCACCAGGCTTAGGCAAGACCACAATGGCTAGTGTGTTGGCTAACGAGATGGGTGCACAGATACGCATAACCTCTGGGCCGGCTATCGAGCGGGCCGGGGACTTGGCGAGTTTGCTGACAAACCTACAGGACGGCGATATCCTTTTCATCGATGAAATTCACCGTTTGCACCGCAGCGTGGAAGAAGTTCTGTACAGCGCCATGGAGGACTTCAAGCTGGATATTATGCTGGGCAAGGGGCCATCGGCGCGATCGCTTCGCCTGGACCTGCCACAGTTTACGCTTATTGGTGCCACCACGCGCACCGGGGCCTTGGCGGCACCGCTGCGTGACCGCTTCGGGCATATTCACCGCCTAGAATTCTACACGCCAGACCAAGTGCAGCAAATCATCAGTCGCGCCGCCGGGATATTAAATGTGGAAATTGACAAGCCTGCGGCCCTGAAGCTAGCCGAGCGTTCCCGGCTAACCCCGCGTATCGCTAACCGGCTGCTGAAGCGGGTGCGTGACTACGCCGATGTTAATGGCGACGGAATTATCGACATGACTATTAGTACCAAAGCGCTGGAACTGCTGGAGGTGGACGAACTGGGCCTCGACCCGGCCGACCGCATGCTACTGACCGCAATTATCGACAGCTACAACGGTGGTCCCGTAGGTGTCGAAACACTGGCCGCCCTGACTGCCGAGGAACGCACCACCATCGAAGATTTTATCGAACCATATCTACTGCAGATAGGCCTGCTGGAGCGCACACCGCGCGGCCGACGAGTGACACCGAAAGCCTACAAACACCTTGGTAAATCGGCACCAAGGACATCCGGCCAAACCGAATTGGTATAAAGTTGCTACCACTAGTACAATACATCGCAGTATGGACCCCAACATGAACCCCAACCCGGCACCGGCTCCTAGCCCAGTGCCACCGGCAAACCCACGCCTGACGCCAGAATCGGTGAAAAACCCATTGAGTGTCATGAGCCCCGGCGAGCAGATTATCTGTGATATCCACCGCCACCCGATAGGACTGCTGGGTGTGTATCTAACATCTGGGCTGTTGATAGTACTGCTACTGGGCGGCGTGGCTTTCCTGCCGCAACTAGTCAGTGATCTTTCGGACCAGACGAAGCTGTATGCCTTTGTGGGAGCGCTGCTATTGGCCGCTATCATCGTGCTTTTTGCCTACATTGCCGTGGTTATCTATAAGGGCAATCGCTGGGTTGTTACCAGCGATAGTATCACCCAGATGTCCCAGACTGGTTTGTTCCAGAAACAAAGTAGCCAGTTGAGTCTGGCGAACCTAGAAGATGTTACGTTCGAGCAGAATTCATTTATTCAGTCGATGTTTGGGTTTGGGACGCTAAAGGTCGAGACGGCTGGTGAACGTTCTAAATTCCAATTTCCATTTTGCCCGACGCCGCAGAAGTGCGCTGTGGAGATTATCCAGGCTCACGAACAGTTTATGGCGGCCAACCCAGAGGGTACCTCACAGCAGAGTGGTCGCGGCTATGTACCGACTTCCCAGCAGGGCAATAGCAATACCCAGGCCTAAGCCGAAACCTATTCGCCGAATGGGTTGTTACGAGCTTGGTTGAACAGTGTCTGCACACTCACGCTGTTATCTTGGAGTTGCTGTAGCTGATTGAGCACCGCCGGGTCGATATGTGGCACGCGGGCGGTTTTGCTCTGGTTAGCGACAGTAGCAGCATCGGGCTCGACATTATTTAGGACTTGGACCCGGTAGACGATAAATATGTACGCCAGGGCGACAAATACACAAAACAGCACCGGAGAGTAGCGCTTAGCCTTTTCGAGCAAGTCGCTGAGTTTGTCGAGGACTGTCTGGAGATTTAAATTTTTCATGGTTTTATAAACTCGTTAATTATCAAGGTGAAAGCAACTTGGTTCGGGTTTTTGTTGTCAGGCTGGAGGATAATACTCGACACCTGGGCGGTGCGACGGTTCTGCTCTAGTTCTTGGAGGAAGGTTAGGAACTGATTGTACGATACGGCGTGGTCGGCAGTTTGCTGGATAGTTATCTGTAGCTGATAGACACCGCTGACGCCCTTGACGGGAAGTAGCTGGGTGAGCTTGCTGCCACCACCTACCACGGTAGCTCCACTTGGCGAAGTTGTCACGGCACCGAGTGTTGAAAGCGGGAAAGATACCGAGCTGAGCTGTGGGATACCACTCTCGCTGGCCAGGTTGGCGATCTCGCGGACGGCCTCGGCCTGATCTTTGTCCTGCGGCACAATAGACTTGGCGATAGTCTCTAGTCCGGAATACTGGGCGACTTGCTTCTTGGCCAGTAGGAGGCCAGCTTGTTGGCTCGATACAACCTGACTCTGCGATTTTAAGCCCACCAGATGGTTTGATTTGGCGACAAGTAAGTTATTGACTTCATATGTGCCCCCGATAACTGCCACGAACAGCAGGCTAACAACCCCAACCAACACGTAGTAAGCCCGCTTGCTATTCATCCTACGACCCTACCTTGCCATTGCTGTTAATGAACAGGTATGGGTTGCTGTTGCTAAACAAGGCGCGGATTTGGACGGCACACGGATAGGCTGACGTAACTGTCTGGGCGCCACAGTTGATATTGATAATATCGGCTTTGCTAAAAATTTTGTTGGTCGGGTCTTGGAGGTTGAGCTGTATCTGAGTGGCAGTGGTATAGTTGCTGGCCGCGGCCGTCAGGTCAATACCGCCAGAAGTTTGGTTGATAGTCAGGCCGGTGAGTACAGCATTGGAGGGGATTACGGTGGCAATTTGGCGCAGCAGCTTCGAGAACAAAACTTCTTTAGATAATACCTGTACGACCAAGTGGAAGTCGCTCGATATCTCAGTAACCTGTTTTTCGGTGCCTTTGAGGTTTTGCTTGTCAAGTTCGGCCTGGGCGGCGGCAACTTGGCCAGCGTAGGAGTTCGAGGACTTTTGGATGGTAACCAGGCCGTAGGTCGCCAGTAGCCCCAAGCCAACCAAGGCGACCAGGAAAGCGCTTACCCAGTGCAGAAGCACGGTGTTGCGAGCTCCATAGCTGTAATCTTGCTTGATATCCGGTGGTAGCAGATTTATCATGGCGCCAGCACTCCCTTGGGGTCAATCAGTCCGAGGCCAGCAGCCGTGGAGTACATTGGCTTGTCGGCGCTGCTGGGAACTTGGAGGTGCCGGGTGTCGAAATACTGCCAGGGTTCGCTGTGGCGGACCGGCATACGCAGGGACGCAGTCAGGTACTCGGCCAAGCCGGGCATGTTGGCGCCACCACCGAGAGTAATAACCTGGGTGACGGGCTTGTCAGCACCATACCGTTCGTCGTAGTACCTGATCATGCGGCGGATTTCTTTGACGATCAGGCCGAGGGTCGGCTCTAGCGCCTCGCTAATTTCCTTCTGCTTTTTGCTGAGGCTCAGGCCGTATTTGTTTTTGATAATGTTGGCTTCCGCCTGGGTGACGTTGAGCTTGGACTTGATAGAACTGGTGAAAACGGCGCCGCCGCCTTGGACAGTACCTGTTACCAAAATGTTTTTGTCAAAAATGCTGATATCAGAGGATTGTGATCCAAAATCGATAATAACACTGGCGCCAGCACTCTGTTTGTCCTGGGCGAACAGCCGTGAACAGCCACCGAGCGTGGTGTCGATAAGCACGACCTCGAGCCCCAGTAGTTTCGCCAGTGTCAGATACGAATCAACAATTTTGCGCGGTACACCCACGGCGAAGACTTCTGTCGACTCTTTGCCAGCCTTGATAACGGTGTAGTCCAGGTAGAGTTCCTCGACAGGCATTGGGATATACTGCTCGGCTTCCAGAAGTACCGCCTCGGCAAGCTCCTTGGGTTTGAGCGCGGGCAGGCTAATTGCACGGGTGAATGTCCGGTAGGCGGGAATAGCCATCGCTACCCGGCGGGTGGTGATATCGCCTATCAAACCGTGCTTGAACAGTTCCACCATCGCTTCCGCGACGACCTCTGGCTTAACAACAACGCCGTTGTCGACGGCCGAGCGGTCAAAATGCGTCGTACCGTACCCAACGATGCTAGGTTTGCCGGCCGACAATGTGTCGGCATCCAGTTGCATGACTTTCAGCGAACCAGCACCCATGTCTAGGCCAAAAATCGGCTTGTTTCTGAAAAATAGATTATTTTTGGTTCTGCTGCCCATCTAGCATTGTCTTTCTCTTGATGATAAGTATACCAGAAAAGCTTATGATTATACCCTGTAATCATGGGGGTCACTTGGGCACATAAAAACCCGGGTCGAACCCCGGGTTTTTAAATGACGTTGCTAGTGTTACGACTAGTTTAGGCTGTCATATTCGATAGGTGTGGCACTGCCTTCAGGCATTGCAATTAGCTTGTAGCTAGTGCAGTCTGTTGCGGTGTTGTCACAGGAGCCTGGTGCAGCAATATAGGTGTACTTGTTGTTTGTGCCGGTACCACTAGTCGCTAGTGAGTAGTCAGCAGCAGTACCCTTAGGGTCACGCATAGTTTCTTTGTCCATACCCTTTAGGTTACCGGTGACGAATGTCAGGTTGGTAGCACTTGTACCGCCAAGGTCGGTATTGCTTGGGTACTTACCGGTGTTAGCGTAGTAAGCCTCGAGCTGGCTCTGGAACGTTTTAAGGTCCGTCGTGCGCTCGGTGTTACGTGCTTTTTGTTGAATACCGTTGTAAGTCGTGATGACTAGACCGGCCAAAATACCAATCACGACAATCACGATCAGAAGTTCGACAATCGTGAAGCCCTTGTTTTGCTTGTTAAGTGAGATCATAAGGACCCACCCTCCTTAAAGTAATTTATTTTGTTAAGAGCTTCGTCGACCGAATATCGATAGAAAGCATCTGCCAATGATTATAACCATAAGCGGTACGCCGTCAAGTACTTTGCGGTAATGAGAGAAACCCGGGTTTCTCTCATTGCGCCGTGTAACGGAATAAATCCGCTACTCGGGCTGCTCTTTTCCCGGTCGCTTCTCGTAGTATTCAGCCTCACCAAATCGTCACCGGCTAGCTATTGCCAATGTTTTTGGACAGAGAAGCGATGGGTCCCATCACACTGGCGGCGATGAGGCCGACACCGGCGCCCAGGAAAATAATCATAATCGGTTCGATAATAGCGGCCAGGCCGTCAATCATCGTGCTGACCTCCTCTTCGTAGAAGTCAGCTACTTTTACGAGCACGGTGTCGGTCTGGCCAGTTTCTTCACCAACGGCGAGCATCTGCGACACAATCGGTGGGAAGTGCTTGCTGGTGCTGAGCGGTTCGCTGAGCTGTTTGCCATTGCGCACTTCTTGGGCGGCGTCCTTCAGCTCTTTTTCGATAACTTTGTTGCCGATAGCACCGCCAGTGACGGCCAGGGCATCTAGTACACTAACGCCGGATGACATCAGGGATGCAAACGTGCGGCTAAAGCGAGCGATAGCGATTTTTAGGATGATTGTCTTAAGAATTGGGGTGCGTAGCAGCATGCCGTGGAACCAGTATTTGCCTCGAGGTGTTTTGATATAGCGACGGAAGTAGATTGATGCAACGATCAATAGCAACATTATGAACAGTAGGTTCGGTATTTTGTTGATGCCACCGATACTGCCTAGCAGCGGTACGTGTTGAATGATAGAGGGGTGGATACAGAAGCCACTCACGCTGAGCATGGCTCTCGTATAGATAGGTAGTTGGGCGTTAGGGCCACCGAGGCTCGTCAAAATACTGCCAATTTTCGGCACAATAAACAGCATAATACCGAAAAATGCGATAACGGTCACAGATAGAATAACTATCGGGTACATCATGGCCGATTTAATCTTCTTGCGGATACTAGCATCCTGTTCCACCTGAGTGGCCAGACGTTTAAGGATCTCATCGAGAATACCGCCATCTTCGCCGGCCCGGACCATGTTTACGTAGACTTCGCTAAAAACATTGGGATATTTGGCAAACGAATCGCCGAGCGGTGCGCCACCTTCGACATCCTGCGTGATACCGGCGATTACCTCTCGCAAATATTGGCTTTCACTATCTGCTTGGAGGGCCGACAGCGAGCGCGCCAGTGGGACACCGGCCGATATCATGGTCGATAGCTGGCGACTAAATATCACCAAATCTTGCAGTCGGACTTTTTTGGCTGGGCCTTTCAGGCGCAAGAAGCCACCACCAGATTTGTCGACTTTGATCGTCAGAGGGTGCAAGCCTTGTTTAGCCAGGCTTGATACGAGCGCTTCCTTGTTCTGGGCCTCGGCGTGGCCGATTATTGCTTTGCCGTCCCGAAATGCCTTGTAGGTAAATTTCATATTATTCCTGAGAAGTTGCCCTGAGTACTTCGCCGACGGTGGTTTCCCCGCGCAGGGCTTTTATTAGACCATCAAGTTGCATGGTGAGCATGCCTTCTTTCACGCCAAGCGCTTCTATAGCATCACTGGTGCCGTTGGTGACAATTTGTTTCTGGACGGCGTCGGAGTTGGCCAGTACTTCGTAAATACCGATACGTCCTTTGTAGCCAGTGTGGTTGCAGTTTTCGCAGCCGTCATCGTGGGCCTTGAATAGTCGGGTAATACCGCTATCGCGACTGCTCAGCTCATCGGCGCTCGATTTGGTGCCCTTGCCAATACCATCCGCCAGGGCAGCCGCCTCAAAACCATGGATTTGTTTCATGACACCAGCGTCGTCGAGGTGGAAAATCTTTTTGACTTGCTCCAGCATCGTGGCATCAGGTTCATAGGCTTCGCGGCAGTGCACGCACAGGCGGCGCACTAAGCGCTGGGCCATCACAATTCGGACGGTCGAGGCTATGAGGAAAGGCTCCACGCCCATGTTTAGCAAGCGGGGCAGGCAGGTGGCGGCATTGTTGGTGTGCAGGGTAGAGAACACCAGGTGACCGGTTAGGGCAGCCTGAACGGCCAAATCGGCCGTTTCACCGTCTCTAATCTCACCAACCATGATAATGTTCGGGTCTTGGCGCAGCAGGGCCCGCAGGCCGTTGGTAAAGGTCATGCCGGCTATAGGGTTCACTTGGACTTGATTTGCCCCCTGTACGCGGTACTCCACCGGGTCTTCGACGGTCGAGATGTTCACATTTGGCGTGTTGAGCATGCTGAGCACGCTAAAGAGCGTCGTTGATTTGCCCGAACCAGTTGGTCCGGTCACCAAAATCATGCCGTGGGGCTGGACGATAGCGTGCTCTAGCTGCTTTAGCGCGTCACCCCAGAAGCCTAGCTCCTCGAAGGTTGAGGCCTTGGTTGATTCGTTCAGAATACGCATAACGACCTTTTCGCCGTCGACAACCGGTAGCGTCGAGACACGCAGGGCGTACGTCAGGCCACCAACTTCGACCTTAAACCGGCCGTCTTGGGGCGCGCGGTGCTCGTCAATCTTTAGATTACTGAGAATTTTGATACGTGACACCAGTGCGCCGAGTACTTTCCGTGGCAGTTTGTTGGCTTCGCGGAGCATGCCGTCGATACGGTAGCGCACCACCACAAAACCCTCACGTGGTTCGATATGGATATCGCTGGCATTGGCCTTCACCCCGTATTCGATAATCAAATTCACGGTCTGGGCTATCGGCGAATCCTCGGCGACCTCATCCTCGCTGACATCTTCGTCGTCGATATCTGCGACATCTTCGGCGGCAATAACTTTGGTCAGCTCGCTACTGATATTGCCGCGGTACTGGTCCAGGCCACTCTGAATAGTGCTGCTGCTGGCAATGTAAATCTTCAGATCGTTACCGAGCTGCTTGTGCAGGAAGTTGAGCGCCTGAATATCGTCCGGATCTTCCATGGCGATAGATATCAAGCCAGCCTTTTCGGCTTCGAACACCACAGCACGGTACTGGCGGGCGATCCGCTCCGGCAGCGCTTTCAGCACCTCACGCTTTATTTCTTTGGCGTTCAGCTCTATAAACGGCACATCTATCTCGTCGGCGTAGAGTTTGGTTAGGTCTTTTTCGCTCAGCAGATTATTGATGATAACCAGGTCTTGCAGTGGTTTTTTCTCACGAGTTTCTTGATCGCGGAGCGCTGTTAGTTGCTCGGCCGAAAACTTTCCGGTCGCACTCAGCAGCTTTTCTACCAGTGAATCAGGTATGCGCATGTTTGTTTCGGTGTATTAGAGTCCACCCATCCTGGCCCCATTTTAGCAGTACCAGCAGTAAAACGTAAGCAAAATAGCCAAGCGGTGCCGCAATCTTCCAGGAGGTCCGTCCTCCCAAAGCTATCGTGCGTGATGTACAATCTGACTATGCCAGGGAGGAATGTTATCAAGCAAGATGTGGCCGACAGTTTTCAGCACGTCTATGCCCGCGGACATAGTCGCCAAAAAATCTTTGTCGATGAGCAAGATTACATAACTTTTCTCACTCTTCTCCAGCGCTACCTCTCGGCGGAGGAGGCCCACGATCAATATGGGACGTCGTATCCGAATTTTTATAACAAAGTTGAACTGTTGGCGTACTGCCTCATGCCCAACCACATCCATTTGCTGCTGTATGTTCACCAGCCCGGTGCCATGGGGCAGTTCATGCGCAGCGTCATGACCAGCTATAGTCGGTATTTCAATAAGAAGTACAAACGGAGCGGCTCGCTCTTTGAATCGCGCTATCGGGCGTCGATGATTAGCGACGAAGCCTACCTAGAGCACATTTCGCGCTACATACACCTAAACCCGAAGCAATGGCGTGATTACGAGTACTCCAGTCTGCCGTATTATTTGCAACGCGATGAAGTGTCGTGGATACGCCCAAAGCGAATTTTAGATATATTCAATGGACCTGCTGAGTATTTGGAATTTGTATCAAATTATGTCGAACAAAAGAAGTTACTTGACATTCTAAAACAAGAATTAGCCAACGAAATCTAGGTTAAAAATATTCCAGGAGGTCCGTCCTCCTGGAATAAAAATTAGTTTGCATGCGCAGTAGTAGGTTGCTATACCTGAGTACACAACATTAATTTGCAGGCGGGTTAAACCCCCTTCATGGAACGAAAGGAATAAACGAATGGCTAAGACGAAAAACACCGAGGACAAAGCAACCCTAGAAGCGAGTAACGTCGCCGATGGTAAAACCAAAGCCCTGGGCCTTGCGCTCGAGACGATAGAAAAACAATTTGGCAAAGGCTCAATCATGAAGTTGGGTGATGCCTATGCAACCAAAGTCGAATGTATCCCTACTGGCTCAATTTCACTTGACCTCGCCCTCGGTGGCGGCATACCTAAAGGGCGTGTTGTTGAAATCTACGGACCAGAATCATCTGGCAAAACAACGCTCACCCTGCACGCTATCGCAGAATGCCAGCGCGCTGGTGGTACGGCAGCCTTTATCGATGCCGAGCACGCGCTCGACCCAGCCTACGCCAAGCGGATTGGCGTGGATGTTGCCAACCTACTGCTTAGCCAGCCCGACAACGGCGAACAAGCCTTGGAAATCGTAGAAACCTTAGTGCGCAGTAACGCTGTCGACCTAATTGTCGTCGACTCAGTCGCCGCTCTGGTGCCACGAGCCGAAATCGAAGGTGACATGGGCGATGCCCAGATGGGCCTCCAGGCCCGACTGATGAGCCAGGCACTTCGGAAACTCACCGCTGTAATCTCACGAAGCAAAGCAACGGTTATATTCATCAACCAGCTGCGCATGAAGATTGGTGTCATGTTCGGTAACCCCGAAACCACTACTGGCGGCAACGCGCTGAAATTCTACGCCAGTGTGCGCTGCGATATCCGCCGGATTGGTCAGATAAAACAGGGGGACGCCGTTATCGGCAACAGAACCAGGGTGAAGGTGGTGAAGAACAAGATTGCGCCACCGTTCCGCGAGGCCGAATTCGATATTATGTACAACCAAGGTATCAGCCGCTCTGGCGATATCCTTGACCTGGCCAGCGCTCGCAACATTGTCGAAAAATCAGGTGCCTGGTTCGCCTACAACGATGCAAAAATCGGTCAAGGCCGTGAAGCCGCCAAGCAATATCTGCAGGATAACCCCAAAGTCATGGAAGAAATCGCCGAAAAAGTAACGGCCGACTCAGCCGCAACCGAAGCGGCCAAGGACTAACTATGGCGGGTCTCGAATCTGTGCAATTGATGTTACCAATAGCAATCCGTGCACCGCGAGAAGTCTCATGGTTTAATGCGCGCCAAACCGAGAGTCGGCGACTGCTTGGCAAAAGAGTTCTCACAGAATTTATTTTTGAAGAACCAGGCGGACCAGTAAAAAAAGCGACTATAGATGTTGATTCAATCACCGACCTAAATGACGTGAATTTGCGCTATGCTTTGAGGTTCGCAGACGCGGCTCGTGCATCAGGTTGGCAGCAGGATGGCCCATACACTAGCTCTGGGCACTTTGTATGGGTAAAAGCCACTGATGAAGCAGCCGATAGTCAGCTACTTCGAGCTACCTATTCTGGGATAGTGCGAGGCCAGGATGACACTTTCATGGATAACTTGCATCGCTTCGCCCCTGACAATGATGAAAATTACTAGAATCGTTCGGCAGATCAAGCAGAAGGGGCGGTATTCGGTTTTTGTCGATGATACATACTCGTTCAGTTTGAGTGAGAGTGCACTGCTAGAAAGCGGCATCGCCATCGGCCAGGAGGTAGATGATGACAAGCTACGAACCTATAAACAGCTCTCGGATAACGACAAGCTCTACAGTCAAGCGTTGCGTTATGCGGCCATGCGACCACGCAGCGAGTGGGAGATGCAGTCGTATATGCAGCGCAAGGAGTTTCCGGCGCCACTCGTCGAACAGATTAATGAAAAACTGATACGGATTGGTCTGCTGGATGACACCAAATTTGCTGCCATGTTCGTGCACGACCGCCGGCTACTGCGCTCGGCCAGCAAGCGAAAAATCCAGCTTGAACTCCAAAAAAAGCACATCCCGAGCGATGTTATCTCGATCGCATTAGCCGAAGAAGAGGGTGACGAGTTAACGGCGCTCAAAGAGCAGATTGTCAAAAAGCAGCAGCAATCCAGGTACCGCGATAACGAGCTAAGACTAATGCAGTTCTTAGCCCGCCAAGGCTTCAACTACGGCGATATCAAACAAGCCCTCGCCGAGATCGCCGAAACCGCCTAGGCGATGCTTGGTGCCGCCGCCGGTGCACCCCTCAGCAGCTCGTTTATGATAACTTTCTTGCTGGTTATTTCAACGATTTGAGTTCGGTCGATGCTCAGGCTGCCTCCGGTAAAACTCTTGAGGATAGATTGGCTGGCATAGATTTTCTGGATAAACATCGTCGTCGTCTCCACTGCATAATCGCTGACTTTGCCAACCTTCTGCTTGCTGGTAGTACTGACTTGTTTGCCAATTAGTTCGAAGTTCAACTCGAGAACTTTTTCGAGCCGCACTAACTCACTGCGTTCGGCGAGCACATCGTGATCGTCTATTACCAAGCCCTGGGGAATAACATCGCGTATATCTTGATAGAGCAGTATCAGCTCGGTGCCTTCGAAGTTGTCGGTACAGTAAAAGCCCTCAATCTTCAGATTGTTAGGGTTGATAATTGGCCTGGTAGCCGTGGCAACTTGGCTGCCGGTGCGCAAACTCATGACCGGCCGGTTTAGTATCGTGGTGCTTAACTGCAACATAGGCACTATTATATAGGCAAGCGCGGTTGGATTATTGTAAAAATTAAATTTTAAAAAGCTGCTGCTTGCATTTGGTTTCCCTGCGGGATTACAATCTGTCGCAATGAACGGTCTACGACGCGTCGGAGCAGTGGTGGGAACCTTGGGCCTATTGTTGGCTTGTACCGGGCTGCCGGCGCGCGCCGACACGCCAACGCCGCCGATATTGAGCTTCCGTGAAGTCAAAATCACCGGTGACGAATTTATTGTATTGCAGGCCAACCAAGCTATCGTCGACCTCAGCGGCTTCTGGCTTGGCTATTCCAGCCTGGACACAGCAACTAATATTGTTCCCACCCAGCAGTTGCCAGCCATCCCGCTCAAGGCTGGCCAGGCGGTGCTGCTGACGAGCGATCAGGCCCAGACGTGTGATGCCGTCTATACCAGCAAATTATCGGCCAGCCTCAGCGATACCAAAGGCGCTCTCGAATTACGGCAGCTGAAAAACATCGACGCCAATACGACATCCTTCAGCACTGTCGATAGCGTTACCTGGACCAAGCCGAGTACCACAGACAAAACGCCGGTCACTGATAATCTAGATTTACGCAAAGAAACTGGCACGACAACCCCAGTCTGGTACCACAGCCCGACAACCCCGAGTTCCACCTGGTCCGTAGGTAATTTTGCCAATTGCAGTCTGAGTCTGGCCCAGACTACGACCACGCCATCGCAGACATTCACGTGGCAGGCGAGCGATACCGACCCGCCAGCGCTTATCGAAAGCCTAGCCAGCAGTGCTACTAGTAGCGACAATGGGCCCGTTATCCCGGCGGCCAACTTTGGCCTGGCGCCTCCCCAAATAACCGAACTTCTGCCAAACCCCAGTGGCACTGGCACCGATGGCACCGATGAATTTATAGAACTGTACAATCCGAACGCCCAAGGTTTTGATCTGACAGGGTTTGTCCTCCAAACAGGCTCAACCACCAAACACAGCTACACCTTCCCGGCGAGCACAGCGTTGCCGGCGAAAGCTTTCATCGCTTTTTATTCAGCCGACACCGGACTCAGCCTCAGCAATACAACCGGCACCTCCGACTTGTTGGACCCATTGGGTGCCACATTGTCACAAACCGACGCCTACGGCACAGCCAAAGACGGCCAAGCATGGGCGCTGGCCAAGGGCTCCTGGTATTGGACAACCCACCCGACGCCCAGTGCCAGCAATATTATTGCGCAGCCAGTGGCCACCGCATCGAGTAAGTCTGGCACCAGCTCGAGCAAAAAAACCAGCAGTGTCAAAGGCGCGTCGACCAGTAAGACGGCAACCACCCTCCCGGCCAGCAGCTCGGCCGCCAACACCACAGCAGTGACACCTATTCACCCCTGGACACTTGCGGTGGTGGCCGGACTCGCGCTAGCATATGGGTTGTATGAGTACCGACTTGATTTGGCGAACATCCTCCACCGGCTTAGACGACACCGCGCGCCTAGCCACGCAAATGGGTAAGCGCCTGCGAGGCGGCGAGACGATAGAACTTGTCAGCGATGTTGGTGGCGGCAAGACGACCTTTGTACGCAGCCTGGCCAAAGGCTTCGGCAGCACGGATGCTGTTGGCAGCCCCAGCTTTACGCTGTCGCGTGAGTACCGGTCCGGCACACGTACCATGTACCATTTTGATTTTTATCGGCTCAGCGACGCCGGCATCATGGCTAATGAGCTTGCCGAACTTGTTGACGACCCGATGGCCGTCACGGTAGTGGAGTGGGCGGGTATCGTGGAAGACGTTCTGCCCGCGGAACGGGTAACAATCAGCATTGTTAGCACCGGTGACACAAGCCGCGAGTTCGAAATCAACTATGATAAACAGTTTGCCTACCTCGTAGCGGATAATAGTTAACATGTTAATTATCACTATTCGCACCGATAAACCGGAAGCCGACATTGGTCTGTACGAAGCCGACATACAGCTCGCGTACGAAACATGGTCGGCCCACCGTCAGCTGGCCGAAACCATCCATCTGAAACTACAAGCCCTGCTGGCTGGCCAGCAAAAAGACATGCATGACATAGACGGCATCGTGGTGTTTGAAGGCCCGGGAAGCTTCACGGGCTTGCGCATCGGTATTACGGTCGCCAATGCACTGGCATACGGGCTGGACGCCAAAATTGTCGCTGCAGCCGACCCTGATTGGCTAGAAACTGGTATCGCCAGACTGTTAGCCGGTGAATCGCAACCCGTCGCCGTGCCCGAATATGGAGCGGCTCCCCACATCACTGTCCAAAAGAAATAACTGAAGTCGTTTGACGGCCACCGTCAAAAAGCCGTATATTTAGTAGTGGAATTGCGTATTGAGAGCGTTCCGAGGTTACTGAAACACTTACTTAAATTAAATTCGTACAACAGATCTCCTGCTGACTAGTGAAGTGATAGCGATTGTCAGGCAGGATATCTGCCGATAGAAAGGACGCACCCATGCTCCCAGTATTGCTGGCTATTGTGGGACTCGTTGCTGGTTTTGGTGCCAACACGGTTGTCACCCAGAAACGGATTGGCTCAGCCCAGGATCAAGCCAATAAAGAAGTATCAAAAGCTAAAAAAGAGGGCGATAAACTTATTGCCGAGGCACGTGAACAGGCGGCGACAGTTGCCGACGAAGCGCGTCGTGACGAGCAAGAACGACGCCGCGAAATCAAAGACCTCGAAAATCGCCTGGTCCAGCGCGAAGCTTCGCTCGATAAAAAACTAGATGAAATCGACAAACGTAATGAAGGCTTGCGCAAGGGCGAGGATGAAGTCGAAGCTCTGAAGAACGAAATTCGTGATATCCGTGGCAAACAGCAGGAAAAGCTAGAGAAAATCGCCAAACTCAGCAAATCCGATGCTGCAGACAAGTTGATGCAGATGACGGAGCGCGATATCAAAAACGACCTAACCGGTCTGGTCGCTAAACTTCAGAACGAAGCCAAGGAAGATGCCGAGGACCGCGCCGCGCTGGTTATTGCCACCGCCATGGAGCGGATGGCCAGCGAAGTGACGGCCGAACGGACTGTTACCAGCGTAAAGTTGGAAGACGAAGAGATGAAAGGTCGTATTATTGGCAAGGAAGGTCGCAACATACAGGCACTGCAGCGGGCGACTGGCGTCGACATCATGGTCGACGACACCCCCGGATATGTAGTGCTGAGTAGCTTCGACCCGGTTCGCCGGGAAGTTGCCCGGATTGCACTCGAACTCCTGCTGAAGGATGGCCGCGTGCATCCCGGACGTATCGAAGAAGTAGTCGACAAAGCCCAGAAGCAAGTCGAAAAAGACGTGGTCCATGCCGGCGAAGATGCCGCCCGCGAGGTTGGGGTTATTGGTATTCCCAAGGAAATTCTCCACTTGCTCGGTGAGCTAAAATACCGCACCAGCTACGGCCAGAATGTGCTCAAGCACAGCACCGAGATGGCGCATATCGCCGGGATTATTGCCGAAGAACTCGGTGCCAACGTGAAGACTGCTAAGTACGCTGCCCTGGTACACGACCTCGGCAAAGCCCTGACACACAAAATGGAAGGCAAACACCACCACATATCTGGCGAGATGCTTCGCAAGTATGGCGCACCCGAGGAAGTTGCCCTGGCTGCCGAACAGCACCACGATGATGTCGAAGCCACCACCGTGGAGGCGCTGATTGTTCGTGTCTGTGATGCTATTAGTGCTAGCCGCCCTGGCGCCCGTAACATTAGTGCCGAAAACTTCGTGGAGCGGATGAAAGACCTAGAAAACATCGCCAATGGCTTTAGTGGCATCGAGAAATCGTACGCTATCAGCGCCGGCCGCGAAGTCCGCGTATTTGTGAAGCCCCAGGCAATTGATGACCTGAGCGCTATCAAATTAGCGCGCGACATTGCCACGAAAATCGAATCGTCCATGCAGTACCCAGGTACCATCAAGGTCAACGTCATCCGCGAAACCCGCGCTATCGAGTTCGCCAAGTAACCCCTTCGACGATTTTCGTAGTAAAGACAGCTGCTCTTGACAGCTGGGGCTTTTGGTCTACACTCAAATTTAGAACTTGAGGAAATAAAAATGGCACATGCGAACGAAGCCAGACAAACGAAAGATACAGATGTTCCGGGTTGTAGTGAAGCATCTATGGCCGAAATCGCTGCCGACTTTGTACTGCGGGAAGCTGCGCGCAGCGTCGACAGCATAGACATAGAAACACTCTATCCGACCGAGATAGCGATGAGGATTTCGGCACTTGGCATAGTCTCCCGTGCAAACTATGCGCTAACGACTCATATTTCACAGCGGTCAAACCCGAGACTACTGGCACTACCGTTTTACAGCCCTAATATGAACGGACATCATGACCTGTGGCGCATATTGGTTTCATCGCACGACAGGATGGCCGAAACAGTTACGACGCATGACTGGTTGGTGGATACGGACGCAGAACGTTGTCTCATGATCCCCTCCGAGTCAGACGTCAGAGAGGTAGGAAAAGTTGCTGTCGGCGGGCCAGCTGTAACATTACAATACACGCCACAGGTAAGGGCGGGGCTAGTGGAGGGTGCTTCGTACGCTAAGTTCCTTGAGAACTTAGGCGACGAAGAATTGGGCACTGGAACAAATCCACGGCTTTTTCTCGAGGACACCCAGCCGTTTATCGGTGGACGAGCAACGGCTCTCGATATGCGCAATCCCGACTCCTTCGTACATCGTCTTGGCGTAGATTCTTAGTAGATAGACCAAAATTGTCTATACAATAGACGTATGCGGATTTTGTATGTTGGTGATGTGATGGCTGAATTGGGTATTTTGACTCTGGAAAGAGTGCTGCCTGGGCTGCGCGCATCCGAAACTATTGATGTGGTGATTGCCCAGGCCGAAAATGTGAGTGAGGGCAAAGGTTTAAAGATTGCGGACTATGAGCGTCTGCGGACTGCTGGTGTCGACGGCTTTACGGGCGGTAACTGGACGCCTGCTCGCTCTGAAACAACGCGTTTATTGGAGGATATCAGCACCCCAGTTACGGGGCCCGCCAATATGCATGATTGTCCCGGTCCGGGCTATAAATATATTGAAACACCGAAAAGTAGAGTTTTAATTATTAGTCTGCTGGGCAAAATTGTTGGTCGTGATGCCGAGAAGCCAGTCGACGTTCCGCTGCAAAAGATTGATGAGATTTTGGAATCGCAAAAAAACGAGCCGCGGGTAGCGACTGTCGTCAACATGCACGGTGACTACAGCAGCGAGAAAGTCGTGATAGGTCACTATTTGGACGGCAAGGTGAGCGTGGTGGTGGGAGATCACTGGCATGTGCCAACGGGCGATGCCCAGGTGTTACCGCACGGTACTGCGCACCAAACCGATGTTGGTATGTGCGGCTCGCTGGATTCTAGCCTGGGAGTGACGCTGGCTAGTGTTATCCCGCGCTGGCATGACGGACTCCAGACTCGCAATGTGCTAGAGTCTTCGGGTCGGTTGCAATTCAACGCTTTACTGGTTGATATTGACGAGTCTACCGGCTTGGCGACGGGCGTCCAGCCAATCCGACAAATCCTTGAGCCCTAGTATTTTCCCCTGTTATTCGGTATAATCGGGCAGTACGTTTCATGTTTAGATACACTTCCAGTGTAGTTAATGGGGAAAAGAGCAGCCCGACGAAATGTATTTCATTTCGCCGGCGCGATGAGAAAAACCGTCAGGTTTGTCTCGTGCGTTTTTCGGGGTGTGGCGCAGCTTGGTAGCGCGCGTCGTTCGGGACGACGAGGTCGTGAGTTCAAATCTCGCCACCCCGACCAAGTGATAGTATACTTTTTGCTCAAGGCATGAGTGCAGCCCGAGACGATGGATTAATTCCGCCGCCCGGCGCGATGAGAAAAGCCATCAGGTTTGAGACATAAAATTCGGGGAGTGGCGCAGTCTGGTAGCGCACGCGGTTTGGGACCGCGGGGTCGCAGGTTCGAATCCTGTCTCCCCGACCACATAAAAAGGCTCGACTTCGGTCGAGCCTTTTTATGTGCAGTTTGTTATCATGATGTCAGATTAAGCGGAGCGATGACTATGGCAATCCAATTTGCGAACGGGAAACGTACAGCCTCGGGGACAACTCGGATACTCGTGGCTGTGATTGCCGGCGTGCTGGCAGGCTTTGCAGCTGCGAGCATATCGGCGGGGTACACTGCACTCCTCATTGGCTGGGATGCGGCAGCAATCGTCTACCTAGCATGGATGTGGTGGACAGTATCACGGCTTAAGACTTCGGATACGAGTGGTTTTGCGCTCCGCGAGGACTCATCGCGAGGACTGATGGATTTTGTGCTGCTGTTTGGGAGTATTGCCAGCCTGGGGGCAGTCGCTACAGTCCTACTGAGCGGTGGCCATAGTACTGCCGAAACAGCTTGGCGTGCCGGGCTCGGCGTTTTTAGCGTCGTGTTATCGTGGGCACTCACCCATACAATTTTTATGCTGCGCTACGCTGAGCTGTACTACACGGACAGCCCCGGTGGTGTGGAGTTTGGGGGCACAACTCGACCAACTTTTAAAGATTTCGCCTATTTATCATTTACACTCGGCATGACATTCCAAGTATCCGATACTGGCTTCCGCTCAACGGCTTTTCGTTCACTAGCCCTTCGCCACGCACTACTGTCGTACCTGTTCGGAACGGTTATTGTCGCCACGACTATCAATCTCGTCGCTGGGTTATCGAACTAGCCAGCCGGCGCCAAAACTGGCGTACAATGGTAGGCAATGGCAATATTTCTCTGTTCGCTCGCGGTGTTTATTGTGCTGTGCCTGTCGGAATATGGCTGGCGACGCGGCTTTATGACCAGCGAAGTTGGGCGTAAGTTCGTCCATATTACCGTCGGTAGTTTTGTAGCCTTTTGGCCGTTTTTCCTGAGCTGGAATCAGATACGGCTGCTGAGCCTCGCCTTTTTAGTCATTGTCGTTGTGTCGAAGGTGTTCAATGTTTTTTCGGCTATCCATAGCGTCCAACGACCGACATATGGTGAGTTTTACTTTGCACTGGTAGTTGGACTGCTGACTTTTATAACCCAGAGCAAGGCCATTTACGCTGCCGCTCTGCTCCAAATGAGTGTTGCTGACGGCATGGCGGCTATTGTTGGCGTCGAGTATGGGTTGAAGCGTCAGCGGCACCGCTACCACGTGTTTGGCCACACCAAGACCTGGTTTGGCACCGCGACATTCTTCGCTATCTCTGCGGCTATCCTGTTTGGCTATAGTGCCGACACGATGCGCTTGGCATGGTATGGGGTGATTGCCCTGGCAGGTGCGACCACTGCTATTGAAAACATAGGGATTATGGGGCTCGATAATCTGCTAGCACCACTGTTGGTGGCCGTCGTGCTGACGCAGCTTGGCTGAGGCTCAGGCTTTGTCTAAGTGAGCCCGCAGCGCGTTGAATATCACAAACACGTCGACAACTTCCTGGAGCACTGCGCCCATAAGCGGTGAGAATTTACCAGTTGCAAACACCAACATTAAAATCACGCTGAGCAGAATACCTATGGCTATACTCTGCTTGGCAATAGCAAACGTGCGCCGAGCAATTCCCACAGCGACAGCCACAAACCGAATATCATCGCGCATAATCACGACATCGGCCGACTCGCTAGCGGCGGTCGAGCCACGAGCTCCGAGGGCTATGCCGATATCAGATGCTGTCAGCACAGGTGCATCGTTGACGCCATCGCCGACAAAAGCAACTGGTCGGTGCTGTAGTTTTTCGACAGCGTGTAACTTGTCGGCTGGTTTGGCCGCCGCCAGAACAGTATCTATATGCAACTGTCCAGCAATGGCATTGGCGCTTTCCTGGCTGTCGCCGGTGATTATCATAAAACGCTTGATACCAAAGTCACGGAGCTGTTGGAGGGTTGATTTGGTCTCGGGCCGCAACTTGTCGAGGAACGTAATGACGCCAGCCAGTTGACCATTGACGGCGACATAGGCGACGGTTTGTTTCGCCCGTTGCCGACTGGTAACAGTAATATTATGCTGCTCTAATAAGCCCAGCTGCCCCACGAGGACGTCTTTGCCGTGCAGGCTGGCCCGTACGCCAAGTCCGGTGTATTCCTGGACGTGCTTGGCCTTGCTGTAGCTCAGGTGCTTGTCGCTGGCCGCACCGACAATAGCCTGGGCCAGAATGTGGGTCGAGCCTTGCTCCAGGCTTGCGGCCATAGTGACTATTTCGTTTTTGGTGTAAGGACTGATAGCCGTGATGTCGGCAACTTCTGGGCGCCCCTGCGTTAGGGTGCCGGTTTTATCGAAGGCGAAGGTCTGGGCTTCGGCTAGTTTTTCCATTGTAGCTGCCGTCCGGATGATAATCCCGTGCTTACTCGCCCGACTCATGCCGGATATTAACGCTATGGGTGCGGCCAGCAACAGTGGGCAGGGTGTGGCCACTACGATAACTTCTAGGAAGCGAATGGCTTCCCGGCCACCGGCATACCACGCCGCCGCCGCTATGATATATGCAGAAATAGTAAACGGAATACTGTAGCGGTCGGCCAGCCGGACAAATGGTGCCTGTTTGGCATTAGCGCTCTGTACCAGTGCGACAATCTGCTGGTACTGACTGTCGGCAGCACTGTGGAGCGCCTTGGCAGTGATGAGCCCGTCGAGGGCGATGCTGCCGCTGAGTATAACGCCATTTTTGTCTTTCATAACCGGCAAACTCTCTCCGGTGAGCGATGACTCGTCAAAGCTACTGGAACCCTCGAGTATGACGGCATCCACGGGTACGACTTCGCCTGGTTTGATAAGTATCTTGTCGCCAGGGCTGACAGCGCCAGCAGTTAACTCCACTACTTTGCGGCCGCGCAATACATGGGCAGTCTGCGGTGCTCGGCGCAGGAGGGCAGTCAGCTCACGCTGGGCCCGACGGTTGGCATAATCTTCGAGTGCTTCGCCGCCGGTTAGCATGAGGATGATAACAATTGCCGCCCAGTACTGATGCAGTAGTACGGAACCAATAACAGCGGTGAGTGCCAAAATATCGATACCATAGCTACCAGACTGTACATCGTCCCACATACCGACAATCAGCGGGATACAGAGCATGAGCGAGGTAATAGCCAATAGCCAGTGCGTGGCGGTGTGCAGGCCCAGGAGCTGCATAATAAGTGCCAGCACCAGGACCGCTGCGGCCACACTCAGCCGCCAATAGTGACGCCCAAACTTTAGCAACTCAGGCGGCAGAGGTATCCGTATTGTCATATCCGCTCTATTATAGCGAATTTAATGCCGGACGGCAGGTGTCGAATGCTGTAATTTATCCACGTGCGTAATAAGCAGTACTATCACCAGGCAGATACCGTAGAACAGCCACACATAACGGAACCAAGCCACATGAAGCTGTGTGCCGAGCCGCAAGCCGTGGTAAAAGATTGCCAGCATCGCTACTTCATTCGCATACAGTACATATTTCCACCAGCTGCGATCGCGGTAAAATCGGTGGAGCTCATAGGCTAGAAACGCCAGTAAACTCACAGTCCCCAGTAGCGTAATCCAGCCTAAGCCAGGGGCTACGTATGTTTCGTAGCTTTTCGGTGGTAGCCCGTAGCCATCACGAAACCGTTGGTATATCAGGAGTCCAGGGTGGAGCAATATGAGGAGCAGTACTGCGTAGCCAGTCAGGCGCTTATAGTCACGGAGGTCCGTTTTGCCGAGAAACTTGTCGTTTATAAATCCACTCATGTAGTGCGACCACATAACGCTCCAGGCCACTAAACCGAGAACTGGGAATAGCTGATAGATTGATAAGCCGCTAAAATGCCAGCTCAGGCTAGCGCCCCATACATATACCGCCAGCAGACTGACGATAGTTGTCAGCGACCAGGCTATAATACTTGCTTGGGGGTGTAACCCCTTGAACTGAGATGTAAATGGTATGTCTGACATAGTTGACTTCCAAACGTTATAGGTATAAATTAGTTAATATCTTTAACTAACTATACGGTGCAATTAAACATATGACAACCCCATCATACATCAGCGGTATCCTGTTTAGCAAAGCGCACAAGCTCGTGCGTGGTCGTATTTATGATATCCTCGAGACCTACGACCTCAACCCATCATCATGGGCGGTTCTGAGCGCTGCTCAGGATGCGGATGCCGGTATCCGTCAGGCAGCTGTCGCCAAACTGCTCGATGTTAAGCCCCCACTAGTGACAATGTTGGCCGACGAACTTATTGCCAAGGAGTTAATTCGCCGCATACCTCACCATAGTGATGGCCGCGTGAAACTACTCGTTACCACCACCAAAGGCAGCAAAGTTGCCGGTGAAGTCGAAGCAAAATTAGACGGAGAAATCGCCTTCCTGATGAGTGGATTGAGTATGGACGAGATCCTGACGTTCCAAAAAGTTTTACAATCTATCATCGCTCACGCAGAGTAAATAAGGCAAAAGTAAGAAACCTTACTTACACAAAACTAGTTAAGTAATTTAATTAAATCACTTAATCATTAACAAGCCCGTAATGGGCACAGGAGAATCAAGGTATGGAAGATCAATCACATAAAATGAGCGGCATGGCGAGTATCGTCGCAGTCGTCCTGTTAGTCGTCGGCCTCGCCGGTGGCTTCGGAATTGCCAAAGCAACCGACAACAACAACAAAACTAGCGACACGACAATGTCGTCTAGCAAGCCAACATCTGCCACCAAGGCAGCTGACCTGCGTTCATCGCTCGTCAAGCTCGGCCTAGAGCACATGACCCTCACCGACCAAGCCGTCGACGCTGCCCTAGATGGTAGCCCGAACGCGACTGCCACTGGCGCCGCATTGTACGCCAATGGAACCGACATCGGTGCAGCAGTCGGCAGTGTCTACGGTAAGGATGCCGAAACCACCTTTAACTCAGTTTGGAAGCTTCACCTCGACGACTTCGTTAAATACGCTGTCGCTGGCAAAACCGGTGACGAAGCTGGTAAGGCTGCCGCATTAGCCGACATCGACGCCAACTACACCAAACCACTGGCAGCCTATCTTGCCAAGGCTAACCCGAACTTGCCAGAAGCTGCCCTAGAAGGCGCGCTGCGCGACCACGTCAACATGACTGCTGTTATGATTGATGACCACGTTAAGGGCGACTACACCGCTGAAATGTCAGAACTCAGCATGGCCAACGATCACATCAGTGGCCTGTTCAGCACCCTTGCTGGCGGAATCGTTACCCAGTACCCGAGCAAATTCTAGATAGACCGCACCTTGTTGCATCCGGGGGCGAGCGCTCGGCTCGCCCCCACCCATACATCCACTTAATTCGTTAGGACAAATATCATGAATAAGAAATTAGCGGTAATTATAGTCGTCGTCTTGCTACTCGTAGGCGGCGGGTTAGTGCTCGCCAATGGTGGTAGCAAATCCTCGGGGTCAGCAAAGAGCACAGCCGACAGCAGCAGTGCAGTGGCCACCCAAAGTGTCATGATAAAAAACTACATGTTCGGCCCAATGGCGATAAAGGTAAAGGTTGGCCAGAAGGTTACCTGGACCAATACCGATGCCGTCAGTCATACTATCACTGCCGACACAGCGTCGTCCGACGCACCAAGCAGCATGGACATCGCTAAAGGCGAGACCTATAGCTTTACGTTTAATAAAGCCGGTACATACACCTACCACTGCTTCCCACACCCGTACATGCACGGCACCGTCATTGTCACCAATTAGGAAAATATGAATAAGAAAACATCCATCATGCTCGCCAGCCTCGTCATAGCAGTACTGGCGGGCGGCCTCGCGCTAGCGTTCACTGGCGGCAATGGTAGCAGCGCGAGCATGTGTGCCCAGCACACCCAGACGTATACTGTTACAATCGAAAACAGCCACGCACCACTGACAGATGTCCACGGCAAGCTATGCGACAAAATCACGTTTATCAATCGTGATAAGCTTACCCGAGCAATTTCATTTGGACCACACGATGACCACGTACCGTACGATGGCGTTGGCGAGAAATTTCTAAATCAAAGCCAATCGTTTACTATCACGCTGAACCAAGCTGGTACGTTCCACTGGCATGATCACGAACATGAGGCAATCAGCGGCTACTTCACCGTCGACCAGTAAGTATTTTGCCAAATAAAAACTCCGATAGTTTCGTATCGGAGTTTTTATTTGGGGCGGACTAGGGGTCTTGAACCCCCGACCTTCGGAACCACAACCCGACGCTCTAACCAACTGAGCTAAGTCCGCCGTAAAACAGAGGTGATTATACCCGAGAAACGGAGTTAAGGCAAAAGTTTACTTTGTCTTAACGAGTATCGCAGGATATATCGGTGATGCAATCGGTATAGGGAATTTGCGCTAAATTTACAAGGGTGGAAGCGAAGCCGTACTGCTTATTGTTAGAATTTGTACAGCCGGTAGCGTGTGCTGAGCCTATGCTTATGATTATTAGCCTAAAACAGAAAGTACCGTAGCCAACGTGACATTTGAAAACTTACTGAGCCAACTGCATGACATGGCAGTTAAAAATCCCAGTAAAAACACACCGGCTAAGAAACAATAGTTCGGACTAGAGCGCAGCTATTTTCTCGGCGAGCAGCGCGACGGCCATTGAACGGTGACTGACGGCATCCTTTTCGGCCGTAGTCATCTCGCCGTACGCCTTATTGGCGCCCCTAGGTACAAAGTTTTTATCAAATCCAAAGCCGTTATCACCCCGGCTAGCAACTGCCGTGCCGTGCACCTCACTGTGTGCCGTCAGCAGTCTGACACCGTCGTAATACGCTACTGCACAGCGAACTGTTGCTGCTGATATTTCGTCGCCAGCAAGCTGGTAAAGGGCATCGAGGCCGAGCTTTTTTTCAAAAAACTTTATAAATGGTCCCGGCAGTTCGCCAAGCTTGTCGAGTCCGGCGGCAACATCTTCAACGATAACTGGCTTACCAATAGCTTCGTATGCCCGTTTTACTTTGTCGATAACAATAGCTTCAAGGTCTAGACTTTGGATTTCGTCTAAATCTACATCGACAGATACCAACTCTATATCCAGCGGCCAAAGTCTTTGCCACTCGGCCAGTTTGCCAGGATTACCCGTAACTAATGTAGTTGATTTCATAAATTTATGGTGCCCCGGGCTGGACTCGAACCAGCGACCTTAGGCTTAGAAGTCCTCTGCTCTATCCAGCTGAGCTACCAGGGCAGGCGCCATTGATTTTTTGGTGCGGCATAATAGAACAGGTTAGGTCACTGTTCCTTACATATAATAGCTCAACAGTCGCTTAAAAAGCCAACCCACCATGCCAACCTATATAGTTAGAGCAGACAGCTACTTACGAGTAGTCGCAAGTTCTTTTGCTGTAGCGTCTAGGCGGTCTTGAATATCTGGTGCTTGCAAGGCTGAAGTAGGCTCAATCAAATGCCATATACCAACATACAGCTTATGTAGTTCGGGGTCCTCTTGTATTAACTTCGCCAGTGCTTCAAAACGAAATCCACCAGCATCTGATGAACCAGAAATAGTCTGGTCAACAACCTTACCTAAGTCCCACGCTGACTGAGCTGCTACAACGGCACGGCCTAAGTATTTAGAAGTAAGTTCGGGTAAGTCCAGTGAACCCTGCCTTTGTTCAGCTAGCAAACAGTCTAATTCTCTTGCTTGCTGGGAAGCTACGGACATACCTTGCCCAAACAAAGGGTTCAAACTTGCTATTGCGTCACCAATTGGCAAGAACCCTGCTAACGGTTTATCAACTTGGTCGTAACGTCGCATAATAGCGGTTGTTTTGCGGAACAAATTCGGTGCTGTACGTGGCTTAGCATATTTAATTAGTGAAGCGATAGATAAGCTATCCCCTAAAGTTGCAGCATAGGCTTTAACTTCTTCAACTGTCTTAGGTGGCTTGTCTGTCACACGGCCAGAAAGGGATACATACCACTTATTATTACCTATGGGCGAAATTAAACCGCCTCTCGTGTCTGGTGGGTTGGGGAAAGTTAGCCAGAAGTCATTTATATCAGCGTATTCAATGGGTCGTTCAAATATGGTGCTCACATACCACTGACCAGCCCTCACTCTGTCACTTTGCGGCATTTGTTCACCTACGTTACTTAGCCAACGAAAAGCATTTGATCCAGAACCAGTTGCGTCCACCACCAAATCAGCACTGATTGTTTTTTCTTTGCCGTCTTTTTCAACCATTACTCCGCTTATACTGCCATTGGATTTTCGTAATCCAACCGCACGACCTAAGTCCTCAAAGGCAACCCTGTCTTCATCTTGCAGTCTTTGGCGTGCAACATGCTCAATAACAGGTCGCCAAGCAGACATCAGTCTTAGACCCAAGTTCCTTTCGGGCATTTTAATGCCTAATTCGTATACGTGGGTTTCATCAGCAACGCTTGCATCACCAGCACCAGCTTCACGTAAACCTGCGATAAAATTAGGCAAAAGGTATTCAAGATTAGACTGAGCACAAGTTAGTAGGTTATGAAGTTGAGCATGTTGCGGAACGCCACGTCTAGGTTCTGGCTGTTGAGGTATTTCGTCACGCTCTATAACTACTACGTCTTCAAAATGATTACGCAATGCAGCGGCGGCAGCAATACCCGCCATGCCACAACCAAGAACAACTGCTCGTTCTGGCAATAAGTTGGAAGTGTTGATTTGTTGTTCTGACATACTCACATTAAGCATACTATCTCATAATTGAACCGTAAAAACTATTCTGATTTGGTATTTCAACAGAGGTCATTTAAAATGAAG
>JBBQTW010000003.1:0-32185 GCA_038234505.1 Saccharimonadales bacterium (SeqCode)
AGCCACCGGTGCCTAGTTTCCGTAACCGATTTTTGAACATGTTTGTGTTTTCCTTTTATGGCTATTTATCTGTAATTATACTGAGAAAGTCAGCTAAGTCAACCTGATGTAGCAAATACCACACCGCTTTTCATTTAAATATACGTTACGGCCCGCCGAAACGATTTTACGTAGGTTTTATTCTAAACTCAGTTGTGTTTTCCAGGAGTCTCAGTTGGGGCATCCCACCTGACTTCCCTCAGTAGTAAGTCAGGGCTTGGCCTCGTGTTCATAATTTCAAGAAATTTGTTGATGCTTTCAGTTGATGCATCTGGAACAATCATCACAGGGATACTCAGTATGTCTGGCTCGGTCTCAAAATCGTAAACACCCGATGTTAGCCGTTTCAGGGCTTGGACATCCCTTGCTGCCTTATTGATTACGGACGCTTGGTTTGTGATTGCACCTGCAGCTCGACTTCCTGGGTCAATTTGCGAGGCAAAAAATCTGATGCCAGTTATTTCCTGACGAGGCGTCATGACCACTCCTGTTGTCGCGGCGACCAATATGCCTTCTAACAAACCTGCTTTCACCTGTGCCCTTTCCAGATCGCCGGGTAACGGATTTTCCCGCGTGTTAGGCATCTGCCTACCTGTCGGACTTTTACGAGGCCGGCCGCTTCGTATCTGGTTTTTGTTCATTCGGGCATGGGCAGCAGATACAGCATCATTGAGCTCTCGCGAGGCGAGTGCCCTCCGCTCAAAAAGCGTGACCCTGAGTTTATCGATCCCAAATGGTGCCGCTTTTAATTCCTGGATACCATCCATATAGCTCACATCCCCATCCTCTAATTGCTCCATTAGCGTGTTTGGAGAATTTACTTGGCGAAACGAAACTCCAAAACATTCTTTGCTCGCTAGAGCAACGCCAGCCAAATATTGAGCCAGTTCTGGTGTTGGTTCAACTTCCCGTATGGCGCGGAGCGATGAAATAGGTGGGCGTTCTCGAGACGTCAAATTATAGGTACCTCTGTTGTAGGAGGATTATAGCACAGATAGTTGACTAAACTTCACAATTGTTCGCCTGTGGAGCTTTTAGGGGCATTGGTGATGGGATTGATGGGTATTTCACCCTCCCTCCCCAGCCACTACCGGAGTAGGTTTCCATCATATCTATTGTCGGGTTCCAGTCGGTATCTATCATGCTTACGTCTAGCCCACACACGTCCCCCATCATATCGAGCAGTCGGCTGCGCCCACTCTTCAACGTATCGAAAGTATCGATGGCTACCAGGCTGAACGTATTTGGTCGGCCACCCTCGAATACTTCACTAACTTCAAAAAATCTTTCTTGCCAGCGGCTGAGTGGCTGGTCCAGGAAAGGCATAGCATCGTCGGCTTCGGCTCTATCAATGGCCATCTCTAGCCAGCGTGGATGCTCAGGGTCTAACTGTCTTGATAATGCCATGTCTGCAAACGATGCATATTCGAGCGCAAACAAATTCTCGGCGTCGATTTCTTTGCTACGCTCACGCCCTAGCGTATCGTTTAGGTTTGCGACCATCGTGCGAACTTGCCCGACTTCCCATTTATAATCTTTGCCACGACGACTAGAACTCATCTTTTGTAACCTGTCGGTGACAAGTGGCATAACTTCTTCACCGGTTACATACGTGAGAGCGACCTCAGCCAAGTCTAGGACTCGGAAGGTGTGACCGTTCAGCTCCTGCAAACGTCCTTGGAATTTACGCCAATCAGCCCCGACGGACGGGGCGTATTTTTCGGAAGACCGAAGTAGATTCATTGGCCGAGTAACACTCAGGCTTGCGTTACTGCTGCGGACGAAATCGCGGCGCAAAGTATCCTCGATACGTCGCGGACCAGACTCTTTAACTTGGATGTTTTTGAACCCTTCGCTGGGTGCCTCAGTCCTTGAGGGTGCTTTCTTCTTGGGTTTGACAGGTATGGCCTCTTGGGTGTCACGTATCAATTCCGCAGCCCTAGCGGCGGCTGCAAAACCAGGTGCCATGACATACTGCCCGAGATTACCTCTACTACCATGTTCAGCAAAGCCGACGCGGCGCTGTGCACTAAAACCTGCAAATGCTCCATTTCCACTTTGTGGTCGTTCTGCTGCAGCCATATCTCACTCTGTGTGTTTACATTGCTAATTCCAGTGTACTGCCGCTGCGCTCAGATGCAAGCGTAATAATTATGTACAGCAATTTTTCGACTACAATGGATGTATGGGACTTTCCAAAAAACATTTCAAACGTATTGCGCTCGAAGGCTTGGGCTGGCTGCTTGTCGTGGTGGGTATCGCCGCGCTGGTATTGCCTGGCCCCGGGCTACTGGCGCTGTTCGCCGGTATGGCGCTGCTGGCTACCCAGTACGAATGGGCTGAGCGCCGGCTCGCGCCTGTCGAGCGGGCCGCCATGAAAACAGCCGCCGATAGCGTCAGCACCTGGCCGCGAATTATACTATCGGTTTCCTTTGCACTGGCTATCATGGCCGTCGGCATCGTCTGGGGGCTGCAGCCAGCTGTGCCAGCTTGGTGGCCAGTGGCAGACAAGTGGTGGCTGGTTGGCGGCTGGGGTACTGGCGCGACGCTGATAGGCTCCGGCCTTATCGCCTTAGGAATGATTTTTTATAGCTGGGTCAACTTCCGCGAAAAGCGAGCTTAACCTTCCCACGAAAATCTAGTGAACGGCTTGCCAGTAATTGGTATTTTTGCAGTTGGTAAGACCGTCACGGAAGCCCTGGCGCATATCGAAATTATTGAACAGTTCATGGACGCCGTCTGGTAACGGACTAGTGCTGCCGTCATTCCATGCAAAAGCGACAATAGTAGTTGCCCCATTTTTACAGAAACCTTGCATCTGGGAAGCTATCTGTGCCCGTGTCGGGTTTATGCGGTATTCAAGCGCTCCACTATCGTTGTATCGTGGGTTGAACTGGAAGGTCTGTGGAATACCGATGAGCGTTTCTTGACTGAAGTTGAATCCTGCGTTCTGAAGTTTTGTAATTGCGGTTGGCAGAGACGTAGACATTGACCAATCGATGGTTGCATTGGAGGGTGGGGGACTATTGTAGGTTGGGGAGTAGCTGTAAAGCGCTACAGAGTTACACCAACTAGAAAAGAAGTTGGTCAGCACAGTATCGAAACTGTAGTGGCCGTTTGCGCCAGTTGAAGGCGATGGTGTCAACGTACGCTCAAAAGCGCAGACAGTCGGCTTGACAGTGTCTACTTGGCGGATTGCATAGTTAACCCAAGCCAGGCCGTCCCTAATATTTCCCGGGTAGTCGTCGAGGAGGTAATAACCACCGACTGCGGGAGAATTTTTAACAAGTTGGGTATGTGCCTCGACGGCATTAATAAGCGACGATACTTGGGTAGAATTCAGCGGCGTACAGACACGTGCTCCGTTTATGTATGGACACTCCGTATTGTAGAGGGTATCTTCGTAGAATGAGTCTAGCAGCTGCATGTGATTGTCGATCAGGGCCTGCGTATAGGTATCCGTTGGGGACCTGAACCCATCGCCTACCACTAATGTGTAGCCGTTGGTAGCTACCGTCGGTACATCTGCCGGGTTGTTCATGGCATAGACGCCGGATTTTTTTAGAAATGAGCAGGCCCAAGTTCCCTGCGTAGAGCATGGGGCAGCGGCGGCAGCATGCACCACTGTTGGCTTGGAAAACCCAATAACCGCCACCGCTAGCAGCAATATCACTGCAAAAACACTAGCGCTCTGCATAAGTATGGACTGCTGCGCGCGCTGAAAAATTTTATACCCCATTGTGTCTCCTCAGAATTTATATAATCGTATTCTACGCCGGAACTTGAGAATTGTATTGCAACTAATTTCACTGCTTCAATACAACGTCCTAGTAAGCATTAGCTTGTTATAGAATACTATTGCTTTTCTAGCAATTACGTGTAAAATCAGTTGCAACGTAATTGATAGAGCCGCCAAAATGTTCCAAAATTTCATCGTCCTGGGGATAGTTCCGGGCACCAATTTCCAAATCGACTTCCGCCTATGGCTACAGGTGTCGCTATTACTTTTGCTGGTTACTCTCGCCTTCCGTTTTCGCCGCGCAATTCGCTACTACGCTCAGTTTTACTGGACAGCTCTAGAAATCAAAATGGCCGTCGCCACCCACAGTCTCGAACTAAAATAGCTACCCAATATCTTCGGGCATGAGAGATTGCCCATACAGCTGCAGCTCTTCGAGCAAGAATTTCTTATCCACATACTTCGCGTCATCGCTACAAGCCGCCAACTGTTTGAAGTACTTGCCCAGCCGGCTATCATCCCCGCCATCAAACAGTCGCTGCTGGCGATAGCTATCCCAGGCTGCCCGCTCTTCGCTACTCAGGCTAGCTGGGAAATTCCTCGCTTTATAACGCGGCAACATATCCCGCAGGCGGCTATCGTGTAATTTGTCGACGAACTCACCGAGCTCCGTAGGGTCGGCCGCCCGGATAACCCGCAGGAAATTGCGATCGTGCTCGTCGTACATGCCGTCGTAAACCCGAGTTTCGGCCTCCAGCAGGTTACCACCAGCATAACTTGCCTGGCGATCCTCTTCCATGAGCTGCTGAGCTTTGATAATGTTCTGGCGCAGCTCTGGCAGAGCGGCCAGCTTAGCCCGGTTGTCTTCTATCTGCTGCAGGGTAATGCCGAGCCGCTTCTGGACAGTCTCATCGGCAATTAGCCCAGTTGGGCAAAGCGCTGGGCAACGATTGTATTTGAGAGTTTTTACTGGCAAACGCTCCGGCGCGTCTGGATCGCGAGTATAACCCCAGCGCTCGGCTAGCTGCTTCGGCGTCAGTTCGGCAAAGGGCATCGGGTCATGTCGCAGATCATACACAATAGCCCCCTGCTGGTCATCGCCAACATGCAGCTGTTGCACAACAGCCGTCTTTAGATATTCGTTAGAATATTTACCGCTGCTATAGACAAATGTCTGATTGGCGGCAATGAACTGCTTGATATCTTTTTTGTTCCGCAACTTCAGCAGGTAGTCGAACAGTTTTGGTTCTTTGTCACGGATAAGTTTGGCGACGGCTATTGTGGCGTGCACGTCACTGAGCGCATCATGGGCGTTTTCATGACTTAACTTGTTAAGTTTGGTCAGTAACTCTAGGCGATTTGTTGGCACACCCTCGTCGGTAAAGGGCCACTCGATACCATCTGGCCGCAGCGCCCGGGTCATCCGCACCACATCTAGCAAATCCCAGCGCGAGCGCCCATCCTTCCAGTGCCACTCGTATGGGTCATAGAAATTGCGATAGTGTGCCACGCGCATAAACTCGTCGTCAAACCGCACCGTGTTGTAGCCGACAAAAATGGTGTCTGGTGTGGCGATATCGCTGGTGAAATGCTTGAGGAATTCATATTCGGTAATGCCCTCTAGCTGTGTCTGCTGCGGTGTAATACCCGTCAGCAACACCGCTTCCGGCTCGGGCAAGATATCTGGTGTCAGCTTGACGAACATATTCTCTGGCTCGCCGATAGGCTGCAGATCCATATCTGTCCGCTGCCCGGCAAATTGCATAATCCGCCCCTCGCGGCTCTGTATCCCGGTGGTCTCTAAATCATAAAAGAAAAAACTGGCGCTCATACGTGGCTACCAGTGTAACACTTTGCCATTTCTTAGTGGATGAAGCTTGAATCAATCTCAGTCAGAATATTCTGACAAAAATGCAAAATCTTCCACAGCTCTAGCAACCTTTTCCTGAGTGATAGGCACTGGCTGCAAGAACACGATATCGCGGACTTCTTTTATGCCAGTTACGCTTGTGTCATCAAGTTCAACTGTACAACTAAAACACGACAGCTTGCCTAGCTTTGCTCGCTCTTCATTAGTAAGTGAAGCTATTGGGATTTCCACTTCTTCTACATGATCAACAGCACTTGCTACATTTGGAAAGTGTAACGCGGAGATAAACACACCGTGGTTCTCTTCAACCCATTCAACGGAACCCTCCCATCTGTCAATTGGTTCGGGATTGATTGCTTCTTTAGCCATAAATGAAGTATATCAAAATTACCTCCAAACAGAGGTTAAGGCACATATGGCACGGGGGGGGCTGGACTCGAACTAATATTCAAAGCTGCCAGCGTGGCCGATAGTCACGGTGCTGCCAGCGTCTACGCCAGCGCGGCGCAGTTCGTGCATAATACCCATCTTTTTCATAATATCGCGTAGGCGGCGCACACCCTGCTCATTGGCAAAGTCGGTACGGGCGGCAAACTTCTCGATACGGCCACCAGTCACCATGAACTCTTTGCCCTGCTTCTTGACCTTCCACTGCTGCGAAGTGTCTGTCAGGCGGATAACTGGCACGCCCTGTTTTTCTATCTTGGCTTTGGCTTTGGTGCGCGCCTTCACGACAGATGCTTTCATGGTGTACAGCATATCCTGCAGGCCAGTTCCGGCTAGGGATGAAATCGGTAAAATCTTGGTGCGAACTGGCACGACTGTGCGGAGTTGGGCGATGAGATCCGCCACAATATCATCATCCAGACCTTCGATTTTGGTCAGCAGCACGATTTCTGGGCGCTTGGCCAGGGCTTTGTCGTACATCTTTAGCTCTTCCTTGATAGTCGCGTAGGCGGTGGCGATGTCGTCGTTGTAGGCCTCGACCAAGTGCAGAATAACGGCGGTGCGCTCGACATGGCGCAGGAAGTCGTGCCCCAGGCCTTTGCCGTCGGCCGCGCCCTCGATAAGCCCTGGGATATCAGCCATCAGCACGGTGGTACCTTTGTCGATATCGACGACACCGAGGTTGGGCGTGATGGTCGTGAACGGATAATCGGCAATTTCTGGGCGAGCATTGCTGATACGGCTAAGTAGGGTTGATTTGCCAGCGTTCGGTAGGCCCACCAGCCCGACATCGGCAATCATCTTGATTTCTAGCGTCAGCTGTTTGACCTCGCCTGGTTCGCCCTTTTCGGCAAAGTTTGGCGCCTGGCGAGTAGAACTGAGGAAGTGAGCATTGCCGTAGCCACCCTTGCCACCCTTGGCAATAACCACTTGCTGTTCGTCTTGTATCAGATCGGCGATAATTTTGCCGTCCTCCGTCGCTACCGTACCGACGGGCACTGGCACGAGGAGGTCTGGCGCACTGCGACCGTGCTTGCGCGATTTGCCACCGGGCTGGCCGCTCTCGGCCTTCACTTCTTTCTGATAACGGAAGGTCGCCAAGGTGTTTTCGTTGCGGCTGGCTACCAGGATAACATCGCCACCATGGCCAGCGTCACCACCATCTGGGCCGCCTTTATCAATAAACTTCTCGTGCCGGAAGCTCAGTTTGCCATCACCACCGTTGCCGGCAATAACATCCACGTTAACTTTATCGATAAAATACATTACCGAAATTATACCTTAAAAACAGAGGTTATGAAATAGAAACCCAACATTCGCAAACTCAGGCGTTCAAGGTTTTCAAGTTGTGGTGCAATTCGGGATGGAACGCGAAGCCCGCAAGGGAGCCGTACTAAAAGGTACGGCGAGTGCGGACTGGAGCGTTACGCCCGAAGTGTGCCGCAAATTGTAAGCCGTTATTCTAGTGGATATAGATGTAGCCCGCGGCTGTCGATGCAGGTATAGTAGCGTAATCTTTAACATTCCACCCCAGGTGGTTCATTTCCGAAATATTGATGCTGCCGTCGGCGTTGACTGACTCCACAAACACGACGTGACCCTCGCCGCGGGTGCTCGTAACGGCGGCAGCGTATTGTGACGGAGTATTGTCGACTTGCATACCGATAGAGCGCGCGATATACGCCCAGCTAGAAGCATTGCCCAGGTTGGCCGGCAGCGCCATGCCAACGTCGGCCCGGCGAGTAGCCACCCACCAGGTGCAGTAGCCGACATCGTAACCGTTGTAGCCGTAGATTGCCGTTGCGCCCCACGCAAAACCTGTTGCAGCATAGCTGGCCGGGGCGGCCCGAGCGACGACTGGCTGCTGACCGTTGGGGATAATAATCCGCTCGCCGAGGGTAATACCCGATAGTTCGGCATCGTTCGCGGCTATCAGCTGATTTTTGTCGGCCTTGTATTTGCTGGCCAGAGTGTCGAGTGTATCACCGGCTTTAACAGTGTAGACAATACCACTTAGACCGGCCGGTGGTATAACGAGCTTGGTGCCAGCAGCTATAGCGTCGCCACTGAGGCCATTGGACCACTTGATACTGTCGGATGTGACATTGAACTTGGCGGCAATACTGGTAGCCGTGTCGCCAGCCACCACAGTGTAATCTTTGATGTCTTTGTTCGACTGGAAGCTGGTTGCGGACACTTGGGGCTTGGCAACGACGTCGTTGGTGACGGGTGCGGCTGCTACCTGGACGTCATCGGACTCGGACTGGTTTTTGATAGCTGTCGACTCGGCCATACCGCTCAGGCGCGACACCGTGACGGCAATATCGGCCGACGACACTTGATCGAGCGGGTTCGAAGCTGCTGCCGAGCTACTCGACTGGTCGAGAATAGCACTGGCACTCGAGGTGCGGGCGTGGAATACGAAAAAAGACACGACTGCTAGGAGCAGTGCGTTAGATGCAATAAAACTAATTCGCAGCACCCGGCGGCGAATACTTTTACGTTTGAGGTTGCTACTGAGTCGGGACAGCACACCGCTGTAGCGGCGACTGCGAGCATTGAGTAGTTGTGAACCAGTGATGGTACTAATTGGCGATCTCCATGGTGCCCCAGGTGTGGGCACAGACCTTTGTCGGGTTATCTAGTTTATTAATTACTTAAGGAACTGCTAAGGCGACAAAGGGTAACGCGCGCGACATATGTTCGGCGACGAGTGGTGTACGCGCTGCCGAACTGTCAAACATTACTTGTACATTTTAACAAAGGCGCCACCTCAGTCAAGCATAAGCACAACACTACCACCCCTGTTGACAAATTTTCTCACCCCTGTTAAACAAAATACCCATTTTGTGCCAAAAACAGCCTCATTTGAGTGCAGTTTGGGATGAAAAGCGAAGCCCGCAAGCGAGCCGCACTACATGGTGCGGTGAGTGCGGACTGGAGCTGTTCGCCCAAAATGTGCCAAATGAGACGGTTTTTTACTGGCCGCAGAGCTTGTGGCAATATTGGGCAGTCTGCTGATTATGCTCATCCAACGTCTTCGAGAAGTACGTGCTGCCGTTATCCCCCGACACGAAGTATAGCCACTGCGTGCTAGCCGGGTGCGCCGCCGCCTGCAGCGAGCTGATACTCACCGAGCTAATTGGTGTCGGCGGCAAACCAGTCTGCTGCAAGGTGTTGTACGGCGAACCGTAAGCTAGCATCTGGGCCTGGCTGTAGTCGGTCTTGCCGGCAGCAATTGCGCCGTAAATAGCCGTCACGTCCGAACCAAGCGATGCATTGGTCTGCAGCCGGCTCAGGAACACTTGGGCGGCCTGGGCACGGTCACCGGGCTTACTAACTTCTTTCTCTAACATCGACGCCAGCACCAGTCCCTGGTACGGGCTAAGCCCCTCCTGGGCAAAAGCGGCCTGAATATCTGGTGTCAGGTGTGTCGGTGTTTCGCCCAGCGACTGCCGGATAATATCCGAGGCCGATGAATTAGCGTCGCGGTACCAGGAATTCGGCCACAGTAACCCTTCTAGCGTGGTGACACCAGCTGGTTTGAACGCCATCACTGGCAGGCTGGCATATTGATCGAGGTTTGTCAGGGCTTGGTCGACATCTGCTGGCGCAAATCCAGCGTTTATCAGATCGGCGCGGACTTGGTCGACCCGGCGACCGGGCAATACTGTTACCAGCGCCGTGCTGACATGCCCCCGCGTAAGCGTCGCAATAATATCAGCCGTACTGAGGTTGGGGGCGAGCGCGTAGGTGCCCGCCTGGAGCTTGCTGCCCAGCTCTTTGCTGTGTACATACAGCTCGAACGCCCAGGCACTGCGTATCAGGTGGGCTGTTTGCAGCTGCTCGGCAATTTGTTTGCTCGATGTGCCGGCTTTGATAGTCACCACCTGAGTGGTCTGACTGTTGCTATAGGGGCCAAGGTCTTGATTGTAGACATGGCGCACCAGCATGATACTGACCCCGACGAGCACCATCAGCAGTAGTGCGATGCCCACGAGGCGCCGCGGTAAGCGCCGGCGACTGCGCATGGTGGGGTTGTTGTTGAATAATGGACTCATGGTATTGCTCCCTCGTGCTAATTGTCTGGTCGGGCCAAGTAATCTTCTAGTATATACGTTGCGGCCAGAGCGTCGATATCGGCTTTTTCATACGGCTTACCCCGCTGAGTGAGTTCGGCCTCGGCTTTGACCGATGTTGCGGCCTCGTCTTGTAGTTCTACGGGTATTTCTAGGACCTGGGACAGGTTTTCGGCAAAAGCCCGGCATATTTGCGTTTGGGCGGTTTCCTGGCCTTGTAGGCCTCGTGGAAGGCCCACAACCACTGTCTGGACGTTATGTTCGGCTATCAGGGCGGCTAATTGCTCGGGAAAAGTGGCGTCGTTGAGCAATGTCGCCAGCGGGTTGGCGAATTTTAACTCGGCATCAGCGCGGGCCACGCCTATACGAGTCCCACCGACATCTAGTGCCAGGATGGACGCTCTCATAATCAGTTCTTGGCTTTGACGAACGTTATGGTTATTTTGGATGGCTTTTTCGGCGCGCTGGTCACCCAGAACGGGCTCATGTGAACATCGACAGCCGTTACACCAGGGTCAGCGCCGATCAGTGACTTAATTTGGCCGGCTTTCATGCCAGCCACTTGGGTTTTGAGGGCGTCGGCTTTCAGGTCTGGGCCCGCCGTAGCAACGGTCGCCATGTTGAGTTGCGCACCGGTGGCTGATTGGCTGTTGACTTTGAAATTGGCTGTATCGAGGCCCTCGCTGAGGATACTTTGTTTACTAGGGTCGATCTTACTCTTGATATCGTTGTCGACCAGGGCTTTCAAATCGGCCTGCTTGGCACCGAACATCGTATAACTGGTAGTTTGGGTGACACTGACAGTACCGATCTGGTCACCGACTTGGGAACTCGGTGTAACTGTTGGTGTGCCAGCCTGGAATGAAGCCTGGATAGCGTAGTAGCCGGCTTGTTTTAGCTGCTGCACCAGTTGTTGCTTTACAGCGTCGCCATTGGTGGCGGCAATCTTCTGGGTGGCGCTGTCGATATCGGACTGGGCAACAACCTGAACGACATTATCTGTACCACCACTGGTGGAGCCTGAGGCGCTAATGCCCGAATAACCAGCTACCCCAAAAGTTGCACTAGCGAGGTTGTAGGCGGCACCGCCAGCTAATGCGGTAATACCAATACCGTTAGATTGGAATTTAAAACTACTGCCATTACAAGTTCCTGCATAAGAAAACACGGCATCTTGTTTTGTTACGAACGTGAGGCTGTTTGAGCTCACCCCCGTGCCTGCCGGCACAGTGCCGAGTTGACCGGGGCTGGTTACGCAAGTTGTCATGTTAACAGTACCGGTGGCTTTATCGCCTAGGTTCTTCTTGCCGGTAGTGGCGACCTGCTGTTGGCCGGTTTTGTCGACTTTCTGCAGCAGGGCTGGCAGGACTTGCTTGTCGAGATCGGCAGCCTTGGCGGCGCTATCGAGGGTGATAGCGAGATTGCTGTTGATATCACTGGTGTCGGTGGTGATAGCGATAGTAGCTTTGGGCAACGCACTGAGCAGGATAAACAGACCAATAACCAACAATAGGAAGGCTGGGATAATGAGGAACAGGCGTTTGCGGAACGATTCGAAATTGGGCACCGCTAGTTTTTTGTCTTTTTTGGGCTTTTTGACTTTGCCAGTGGCCGCAGCCGCTACTGCGCCGGCCGAAGCTGCCCCTGAGGCATCGACTTTGCCATCGCTAGCATCGTCATCGAGTTCGAGGGTTTCGATGGCATCATCCGACTGGCCCACCAGTGGCACGCCGGCGGTCACGGCCAAATCACCGACAGACTTGTCGGCAGCGGTGGCTGGGTCAAATTCAACGTCATCATCGTCAATCGCTCCGGCGGCGTCATCGGACGCATCGTGCGCCAAAATAGGAATCTCCGGTTTGCTCTGGAGGTTTTTGGCAACATATAGCCCAACAGTACTGGCAAGTGGCATTAGGCCGGCTTCGGAGGTTATAAGTACCAGGCTTTTGCTGGCGTTTTCGGCACTGCGTTTGAGCAGCTTCATATTGACAATACTTTGCAGCACACTAGCGCGCTTGGGTAGCACCAGGGCGACAATTTTCTGCGAGCTGCCACGGACCTTCTCTATGATGGTCGTGATTTCGTCGTCGATATCGATGTAGATTGTGTCTTTGTCGTTGGCAGCCATGATGTTTTTGGTGTTTAGACTTTCGCTATACTCTTAGCATTTTATCAAGTTTATCCCGAATTGTACCGCCGGTGTTGCCAGCGAACTGTAATGTGTCCATGCCGACACGCAGCAGGCCCATGGCCGTGATAAAGGTGTGGTCCTTGGCGTCACCGGTGGAATCGGTGATGCCGACGACCTGGTCGGGCTTGATAAGTGCCACCGTGGGCTTGCGGGTAAATGGCAGGGCTTTGTACCACACGCTGTTTTGGAGCTCGTCGATCAGCATATCGAGCGATGAACCGCCACCACAGAGGAAAATCTGGTACGGCAAGTGGTCGACCTTGGTGAACTCGCCGAGAGCTAGTTCTACGCCACTCAGCCAGACATCCAGAGTTTTTTCGAGAGCAGCATCGATATTTTTGGCCTTGGCGGCAGTGACGGTGTTGGTGCCGACAGCTAGTTTGAGCCGCTCGGCTTCTTCGTAGTCCACACCGAGATCACGCTCAACGCTTTTGGTGTAGGCGCGGCCACCGATACCAAACATCTTGGTACCCTGCACGCCACCTTCGTTTACGACGGCGATATCAGTGGTACCACCACCAACGTCCATCAGGATAGTACTGAGGTTTTGGTTCGGGTTGTTGCCAATAACACTGCGAGCAACGGCAAACGGTTCGGCCGCCACAGCCAGCAAGTCCAGGTCGAGCTCGGCCGCCGTACGCTCCAGAGCGCCGATATGTATCATCGGTGCAAAGGCTGTGTAGAGCTGTACCACAACGTCTTTGCCCTGAAAACCAATTGGGTTAGTGACAGGGTAACCATCGATATCAATACTCACCAGCGCGCTGTTTACCAGCCGCACATCGACGTCTTTGCCACCGAGTTCGACGGCCAGCTGTTTTTTTGCCTTGGCTTCGGCGCGCTCTTGCACGAGTTTGATAATCTTTTCCATTTCGGCAATATCCAGTGGGTTGGTGGGGTTTTTGCGGGCCACGCGCACGGTGGTGGTCGTACCCTTTACGAGTTCGCCGGCTATACCTATAACGGCGGTGCGGACGCTGACGCCAGCCTGTTGCTCGGCCAGGTTCAGGGCTTTGTCGCAGTTGTCGACGACGCTGGCAATATCGGCAATCGCACCGGCCTGCATGTCGCTGAGTGCCTGGTGGGCTCGGCCGACACCGACAATTTCGATTTCGCCGTCTTCGCCAAGTTTACCAACGAGGGCTTTGACGTTTTCGGTACCGATGTCGAGTGCCACGACGTATTGCTGGCCGTCGCCCTTGCCTTTGGCGGTAGCTTTGCTGGCTTTGTCCAGTGCCACCCCTGCGCGGCTTTTAACATTGCGGCCGACGTTTTGGCCGAGTTTCTTTACTTTCTGGAGATCAAGCATATGCACTATATTCTAGCACAGCGGTGGCTGGGGTAAGGTTGAGTTTTTGGCTTTTTGCCCTGGTGCTTGACACGTGGGTGCTATAATAAACGTCGAACAGGCCAAACAAACAAACCTATTCAAACAACCCGTATGACCATGTGTGTGTCGGATGTTTATAGGCGTTTGAATGACGAAAATTCATATAAAAATAAAGTTTCACAGGAGAAACATAGTGTCAGCACAAGCAAAAGAAGACTTCCCAGCCCCTCGCGAAGGTTCTGATGAAGCCCGCCACCATATTGGACAATTGCAGCTCGTAAGTGCCGTATTAGGCGAAATGCCCGCCCCGGAATCCCTAGCCGCCGATTTCGACTACTCCGACAAACGCTTCGACATGCCTGCCCGTAAGTTTGAACTCGCTGGAGACCCAAATCACCAGCCGCGCCTAGAAGTATTCGCCCCAGCGGTCGATTGGGGCGTTGAAGACCGTTACCTCGCCTCTTTGGCAATAGATTATCTCTAGGACAAGTTGGCTTTTATGCGGCGAATGCCGGCGGACGAGCTTTCCTCTTTTGTTATCTTGAAATGTTTGCCGTCTTCGGCTAGTTGAGCAGTGTGGTCGACGTGTGGGCCGCCGCAGATTTCGAAGCTAAATGGCTTGTCGGCGCCGTCGGCAATCATCTTATACACTTTGACCGTGTCGCCGTAGCGGTCGCCAAACGCACCGAGAGCCCCCATTTCTTCGCGGGCAACTTGCGTCGGGTATTCCTGGAATGTCACCTGCAGATCTTTATCAATCTGCTCGTTCACGATATCCTCGACGGCTTTTATCTGCTCTAGTGTCAGCTTGTCCGGGTGGCTAAAGTCGAAACGCAGGCGCTCCTCGGTAATGTTGCTACCGTGCTGAATAACGTGGTCGCCCAATGTCTGGCGCAGTGCCTGATACATCAGGTGCGTAGCAGTATGATACTTCTTGTGCTGCAAAGTCTGCCCACCAAGCCCACCCTTGAACGTGCCTTTGGCGGCCGTCTGCGACCTAATTCGTTGCATCTCCATTTCATGCTTAAACAAATCGAGCGCATCATCCGCAACTGAAATCTCTCTCATTGCGGCTTCCTCTAAAGACAGCTCAAGCGGAAAGCCATATGTATCATAAAGTTTAAATAATTCAGCACCGAAAATTACAGATTTGAGCTCAGGGACCGGAGAACCGGTATTGTACAAACCGCTTGTTTTTGTTGCTGCTATCTTCTCAAATTCCTTGAGACCTTTGCGAAGGGTTTGGCGGAAGGCTTTTTCTTCTTTTATAAGCACCTCTATGACTTTGTCGCGGTTGGCGGCCACTTCTGGGAAATCTTCGTGGTAGAGATCGGCGATGACAGGGACGATTTGTTCCATGAAGTTCTGCTCAACGCCTAGCTCGAAGGCGTAACGGATAGCCCGGCGGACTAGGCGGCGCATGACGTAGCCCTGCTCTTTGTTGCTGGGCACTACACCGTCGACAGCCAGGAAGGTGGCGGCACGGAGGTGGTCGGCTATGACGCGCATGCTCTCGGTGTGACTGTCGTAGTTTTTGCCAGAGATGGCTTCAAGCTTTTCGATAATTGGCCAGATAACTGAAATTTTAAAGACATCTGGATTATCGATGGCGGCGGCGGCGATGCGCTCCAGGCCGGAGCCATGGTCTACATTTGGCTTGTCGAGCAGCTCGAACTGACCTTCCGCGATCTTTCGGTAGGTCATAAAGACGTTGTTGCCAATTTCCATAAAGCGACCGCAGTCACAGTTCGGGTGGCAATGTTCTCCCCATTTTGTATCGTGCGGTGTGCCAAAGTCATAGAACATTTCGGAATCTGGGCCGCAAGGATCACCAACTGGCGTAGTATCTGGACCGGTCTTGCCGCGGTTCCACCAATTTTTGGAGCCATCGTAATAAAATATCCGTTCACCGTCTTTTATACCTCGGGCGTAGCCGTCTGCTTCAGAGCCGACATCGGCGATGCCGGAGCTGATACCGCGCTCAGCAAACAATGCCTGCCACTGCTCGGCAGCTTCGGCGTCCTTGGGGATATCGTAGTGCAGGTCGCCGATGAAGCAGGTAACGTACACTTTGCTCATGTCCAAACCGACAACATCATGCAGGAACTCATACATCCAGCCGATTTGTTCCGTCTTGAAGTAGTCACCGAGCGACCAGTTGCCCAACATTTCGAAGAATGTGGTGTGGCGGTTATCGCCAACTTCTTCGATATCCATGGCTCGGAGGCATGTTTGGCTATCTACCAGCCGCGTGCCAGCCGCGTGCGGTTCGCCCAATAGATACGGAATAAGCGGCTGCATGCCACTGCCGGTAAACAGCGTGGTCGGATCATTCTGTGGCACTAGCAGAGCCCGAGGAATACGTGTGTGTCCGCGCGCCTCGAAAAACTGGATGTACTGATTACGGATGTCCTGGGCTGTCATTGAGCACTATTATAACAGAGGTCGCGAATTAGGTAATAGGAGATAACAGAAGACACATATTTTATTTCACAACCTTTGGGTGTATAATGCAAATATTATGTCCGCCTACACTTGGGAACAACGCGACCTAGCGGTCGTACCAGATGACTATCGCCCAATAAGCCCTGCTCTGTTTGAAACAATTCAAGCTAAATTTACCGATGATATGGGTTTCTGGGTGAGGATGGCAATACTAAGCCAAAGGGCTCACGATGACGTAAGCTGCGACTACGAAATCCCGAAAGGCTTCCGGATGCCGACAAGTGATGACGTCAGTGCCCAACAGGCTACATTCAATGAACCCAGTCAACCCCGCCTGCGGCGCTCAAAACCTACATTGATAGCCCCCGAAATGACCGACCAATACACCGGGGAGCACGCAGCCGCGGCCTTAGATATCGAGCAAACTTCCTAAGGCCAGCCCATGTCCCGCGAAGTATTTCCTGTCGACACCGAGCTCACCGAGCTGGGAGTTGAAGGCGTACTCGGGTCAGCCGATGAATACAACGAGTTCGTGACACATGCGCGAGGCGTGGGTGATGCGTTCAGCGATATCACCTACGCCTGGGCGAAGGGTCGTGCCAAGCATCTCGTCGAAACTATCGACCGTCCAGATTTATTCGGGGAATTGCCGGCAAGCGTACACCCTAAAATTGCCGTTTATACTGAGCCTGCGATACCAGATGAGCAAAATGAGTTGCAGATGGGAGCAGACTCTTCTACAGTTAGCAATGAAGAGGACGCGAGCAAAAAGAGAAACCTATGAGCACAGATGTAGAACACACGAAACTTGTGGTGGCCGATGAAGCTTACAGATTACTACCCGAAGTGCCATTAACGGCAGTTGTTGAGACGGTGCCTGTCCCAGACAGCGCTCGTGAGTCAGCACACCTCGGGCGTTACGGTAAAGCCGGGTTGCGCTGCGCTGGCGCCCTCCTTGCTGTTGGCGCACCGATAGCACACGGCATCAACAGTGTGGCTAATGAGTCGCCAACGCACGTACCAGTTCATATCGCTGGAGCTGATGTGACTGTCGACATACAACCTGGTAGTAACGTGGCAAATGTAACAGCCCTGGGCCAAAGATTTACCAGCTATAGCCATCTGAAGGTCGGCCGCAAAGACATCGGCTACAATATCGATGCCGATACGACCAACATAACCAAAGCCGATCCGAACTTCACGCTTAACTCTGAAACTATCAAAAATATTCTCGGTCGCTTTACGGACTTAACTGCTCAGAAACATGAAGTAATGGAGGCTGTGAAAAAACACTCGGAGCAAGAATTTGCTATTGGTGCCGGTGAGGTACTCGGAGGTGAACTTTTGGCAGCTGGTGCAGTCGGATTTATTTTTTGGCGAGTCAAAAAATTCTCGCCCGACAGCACAAAACAAGCTGCAGTCAGGGAGTTTTTGATTAATGACATGCGACCGTATGCCCTCGGTGTAGCCGGTGTTGCCCTAAGCGTGCCGATGCTACATCTGGGCTATAGTTACGCTACCCCGAACAAGCCAGAAACAGTCACCGCGGACCCCGCTATGGCCGGCACACCACTCGAAGGTTTCGAAGTAAACGGAGTTGGCAAGTCGGCACTTGATACTGTTGTGCCAAACTTACGAAGCTTTATCGCTAATACAAATGCCTACTATGCTAATGCTGAGCTCAATTTCACTAAGGAATTTAGGGCACAGTATGGAACGGAGTCATTGGCAAAACAGCCGGGCGTATATCGCATGATATATGCCGATGATTTGCAGGGCATACCTATGGGTAAACTGCTGGGGCTGGCAGCTCACTTATACAACGCCGACCTGATAGATGCCGGTGGTGACGTGAATGGCACGGAGACGAGCGAAGAGACCGATGTTGCCGACACGCTTTATGATAGCGCCAAGGGCATACCCGTGGTTTGGGTACGTGGTCATCATGATGACCCTAATACGGTACAGATCATGAAAGAGCGCGGGTTCACGCAGGCAGATAGCAGTATCCAAAAAGTCGGCCCGCTAACTATTTACGGTGTTAACGACGCGGAGACGATTGATGGCCTGGGGCTACCAGCCCATGAAATCACTCCCGGCGTCGACAATGCGCAACTCACCAACAAAGCTATCGACTATCTTTGCTCCGATGCTGTTCAAAAGTTGGCAGTTAAACCGATTGTGATTGCTCATGACAACGCTATCGGCACTCCTATAGCTGAGACTGGCTGCGTTCCAACCGTACTGACCGGCCGAGAATATTTTGAGCAACCACCTGTCAATTACGGTAGTGTAGACGGACATCAAACAACTGAGTTCATAAGTGGCAGTACGGGTGGCCATGGCCCGAACGAAGGCATCCATATTTTTGGTACACCGAAATACGATGCTACTTTCCACATGCTTGATATCGACGCTAAGACACAACGTATTTTGGACTATCGACTCATTACCGTTTCAAGCGACCAGGGCGCAACTGTCACATTTGGCCCGACTGTCAAAATCGACCAGATACAATCAGAAAAACTTGCCCCTCAGTACCAAAATCGTTATCAGGCCAGCGACGGCAAGAACCGTCGACAATACGAAGCTAGCCGGTCACTATACCGCCACCAAGACATTGTTCACCAACATAAAAAACAGCTGACTGACCAGCGGTGATGGCCCGCTCAGCATCTTTTAGTACTAAACTCCAGGTGCTGTCGCTGCCCTGCTCCAGCTTGGCCACATCCACCAGGCCGGCGCGGTAGCGAAGTCGAACTTGCAGGTTATCCAGTTTGGGCTCATCGCCTATCCAGTGTATATCTGTTAACTTCAGCTCCTTGCGCCAGAGGTTGGCGTCGTCGATGTTGGTCGTTACGTAAACTTCGTTTTTGGGCATGTCTTTGCCGACGACGTAGTACGGCAGACCACCGCCAACATCCAGGCCATGGCGTTGGCCGATGGTGTAGAAGATAGCGCCGTCGTGGCGGCCGATTGTGCGGCCGGCTTGGTCGACAATATCACCAGCTGGCTGGGGGCCTAGCTCGTACAACAAGAAATCTTTGATACCAACTTTGCCGACGAAGCATATGCCCTGACTATCTGGCTTATCAGCCGTGGCAAGCCCCAGCTCAGTCGCTTTGCTGCGGACGGCTGCCTTGGTGGCAAAATCACCTATCGGAAACAGTGATTTGCTGAGCGCATCGGCCGTGACGCGGTACAAAAAGTATGTCTGATCTTTGCTGGCGTTGGCGGCAGTGAGTAGCTGGCCGTCCTGAGTACGAGCGTAATGGCCGGTGGCAATCATGTCGGCACCGTCGTCGAGAGCGGTTTGCAGGAACAGCTTGAACTTTACCTCTTGATTGCACATGATATCCGGGTTCGGCGTACGGCCAGCCTGGTATTCGGCCGTCATGTAGTCGACAACTTTCTGGCGATACTGGGTCTGGAAATCGTACATTTTGAACGGGATATCGAGCTGGACGGCGACGCGTTTGGCGTCCTGATAGTCGTTTTTCCACGGGCAAACCATACCAGGCAGGTCTTGGCTCCAGTTTTTCATATAGACACCTGTCACCTCATAGCCCTGCTGCTTTAGCAAAGCCGCAGTAACGGACGAGTCAACTCCGCCGGACAAACCAACATACACTTTTTTTGACATATTACTTATATTTTATCAAATCTAGCCGTGTCATACCAATTTACGGAGGTGAAGCCACTAGCCATCTACGGCTAGCCTGGCGCCAACATCAAATAATCCTACGGTAATCAGTGCCGGAGCGGTCGCGGTCTAAGAAGCCCTGCTCGAACAGCTCGCGCCGCAAAAGTGCCCAGTCACCAAATATGTGCCATTGCTGTAGTAATTCGTTTACCTCGCGCTCGTGATAGGAATGATCGAATTCAAACTTGGAAGCCAGATACGTCAAGACCAGTCGTTTGTCAGCCAGCTTTTTGGGCCATTGCTTGACTGCACCGCTGCCATCTAAGAATCTACCTACGCCAGTCATACGTACAGTGTACTATTGTATCCGTTTCCAGTTAGTATTGAACACCTTCGCGGGAGCGTTCCAGCTGCTTGCGAAGGGAAAAGAGTTCGTGCCGCCGACCAAGCCAGAACGAACTAAATATCAATGGCAAGAGTAGCAGCATTGGCCACCATATAATGTTGGTCTTAGTGGTCGACAGGCCAGTGCCCGTACCGCTGGACGCGCCAGCAGCCCCACCGGTGACACTCTGGCTAACCTTGCCGTTAGCCACACCAACCAGCTGCAGGAATGCCACCGTGCCGTTTTTGTCGGTGGCCTTGACAATAACTTTATAGATACCGGCTGAGTTGTAGACATGCTTGACAGTGATATTGCCAGGGAACAATTCACTCTGCAGTGTCGGCGAGGTACCATCGCCCCAGTCGGTGCTGACGGCATAGGGGCCGAAACCGCCGCTGAGAATTATTGGCCAGTCTAGTTCCTTGCCAGGGTCGGCACCGAGCTGGGCAAACGAACTAGTGAGGGTGACACGGGTGCCAAACTGGGCAAATTGGACATCGTTGAACGTAACGCTAACCGTGTTGCTGTCGGGGCCGGCTTGGTCAAGCGAGTCGTATACTCGCGCAACTAAATCGTTGCGACCGCTAAACAGGTTAGCTTGCAGGCTAAAACTGCCGCCGACGCAGTAAGCTGCCCCAACGAAGATGTTATTGCTATATACCTTGACGAGCAAGCCGGTTTTACAGAGGCCGCTGATAGTAATAGGCATAGAGGTAAATGTCTGTCCGTTGCCCGGCACGCCGATAGTGGCGGCTTGAGTGGGTGGTGGTGAGGCAACCGTACCCTGTAACCCAACGGAGCCAGACTGGGGGTTTTGCTGTGACCCAAGGGCGCTCGCCAGTGGTGTCGATAGCACCAGTGTGCAGAGGCAGAGGCCCGCAAACCCAGACAACCAACTGGCTGCCTGTATGCGTGCGGTGAGCTGCCACCTACTCAATGTTTGCTCCTCGTACCTTTAGGTTTATCGGCGACCGGCGCGGCGCAGGACCCGGCGGTTGTAGCGCTTCAGCAGACGTGGCACTTCGATAACAGCCACAATTATCAACAGTACCAACACGACCAGCGTGATGATAACTGGCACCGGGATGACATAGAAACTGGTCGTGGCGGTAAGGGTCTGGCCCTTGCCGTAGCCGAAGTCGCCGCGCACCGTGTATTTGCCAAAGCTGCTAATGTTACCGAACGGCACCGTGAATTTACGGATACTAGTCGGCAGCACATTACCGGCAGTTTCGCCGCTGTTAACTTCGGTGGTGTAGACCGTCTTGCCACGGAAGTTCGTGACGGTCATTTTGCCAAATGGAATTTCCTGGATATCACCGGAGTTTTGGAAACGGACCACACCATTTATACCCTTGTTGCTGGTGAAAATACTGTGGATTTTGTCTTTGACCCGGGTGTCAATACTAGCAATCGACATGACTTCTTTGTAGTCGCCAGGAACCTTGACCAAAATAAGTGATGCGACACTGGCAGACAGGGCTACGTTCTGGTTACCAGTAGTAGAGTTGCTGGCCGCGAACCGGACTGCGCCGAAGTAGCCGCCGGCCGAAGCTGTGGCCGGGATGCTGATAGGCACCTTGATATCCTGTTGCTCGTTTGGCTTGAGGGTGACATTACTGAGTTTAGGAACGAACTGGCGCAAACTGTGTGTTGGTGCCGACTGGTTATCTTTTAACAGAAGTGCTGGGTTACCAGATTCATCGCCGCTAGCCTGAAAGTCGTTGATAGTGACCTGGAACGTTGTGGTCTGCGATGTAACGTTGGTGATATAGACATCAACTGTTTTGCTAATACCGGCCGGGATTGTCAGATCGGTGTGAACTGGCGATACTTTTAAGCCGTTCCCTGACCCGACACTGCTGGCGCCATAGGCTGGCGCGCTCATGCTAACTAACACGGCAATAACAGCCGCGACCCCCGTTAATGATGGTAGGACGTTACGACGTCGTATCATAATCTATTTGTTCCCTCTTATTTTTCTTGTTGACTTGTCCCTATAGTAGCAAAAGCACTGGCCTTTTGCCACATATCATTTTGCTGTAATTGCCTTAAAAGCCCCCAGTAGCGATATAGGTAAGGGTGGTGACGTAGATACCGGGGTTCTGGTTTTTGTCGACATTGGCCACGTAACTGGTGGTGTATTTGCGCGCCTCGTCGGGCTGTGGCACCGAAGCCACGGTGTCACCAGGGACAAATTTGTAGATATTGGCCACATTGTAACCAGCTGTCGGTGCGCCAGAGCCGTTGCCGCTGGGGTTTTGGCCCACTTGCGGATCGCTGTTCGACACCAAGTTCATACCAAACTGGCTTACCCCAGGCCGGGATACATCACCGGCCGAGAGTGCTGGAATGACATTTACACCACTCGTCAGCGTATTGCCGCTGACTACAATAAAGTAGCCCGTGTCGGCATTGGTGCCAGCCACCATCTGCGTCTGGGCGACACTAGCAACCTGGGGGCTAAAGTTGCCAAAATCTATTTGATCCCCGGTTGCCGTGGTGCAATCCACCCCACCAACAGAGATGCCAACGCAAAAATACAGATATGGGGGTACCGTAGCCGACACATTGACAGCTTCATTTATCGCAAATGCTAGGCCACCGTAATCGTTGAATGCCCCGGTCGCGTTATTACTAGCATAAGTGAGGATGCGGCCGAAATACGAGCCAACTGCCGACGGGTTGGTGATACCGGCAAGAGTAAACGACACTGAGCCGACACCGGCCGCTGCCGGCGCTCGACTAAGCACAATGGTCGTCGGACCGACGCTGCTAATAGTAAAGCCGAGAACGGGGGCTTGCGATGCCAAAACCACACTGGATAGATCCATACCAACTGGGAGCGTGCACGGGGAACCATTGAGTGGACTTTCGGCACAGAACTGCAGGGTTATTGAACCAAGGGTTTCGGCCTGCGGGATGTCGAAGCCGAGCTTATAGGTATCACTGACACTGGGTGCCCCTTGCGCAAGCTCAATACTACGAATAGGCAACTGGGCGGCGCTCACGGTGGCAATACGCAGTAGCCCTGCTAACAAGAGCAGGGCTACAAGGGCTAGAGATAGTCTGGGAGTTGTAACTAGTTTACGAACGTTCTCCACAGACATTCATTTAGGTATCCTAGAAAGTGCCAGTCGCAATGAGTGACTCGTTTGCTGAGTAAACACCAGCTGCAGTGGTGACATTAGCTTGGGCGGCGAAGGTCAAGGTGCTATCCACACTGGCGGTTGCGGTGCCAGCAGTGTCGGCAATTTTGTCACCATAGGTAGAGGTAACGGCAGCTTGCATGGCGTAGTTGGCGGCGGTCGAGTAAGGAGCAGTCGGCGTAATTGTACCCGTACCGCCACTACCAGTACCAACATTCAGGCCAAATTCGGAAACGTTAGCAGTACCGAAAGTATCAGGCGTACCACCAGAACCGGGGATGCCACAGCTAACGCCGTTGTCTCGACTCAGGCCGGAGCAGGTATTGTGGGTGAACATGCGGATGGCGGCACCACTCAGGGCGTTGGTAGAAATTTGCATATGTGCCGTGTCGACATCGGCTTGCGTGCTATCCAATACTTGTGGGCTACCATGACCGAGTGTCAACGACACAGGTGTAGAGAGACCAGTACAGAGCGCACCAGGGGCAGCTTTGTTGACGCAGAAAGTCAGGGTTTCCATAACCGTCGCGGTGACATTAATCAGGCTGACAGTGCTGAGGGCAAAACCACCGTAGTCTACATAGTTACCGGGACTGGCAGCACTGGCATAGGTACCGTAGGTTGTGCCAGAGAAACTGTAGATCCTAGCCCAGAAGGTACCGGTGGCAGACGGGTTGGTAATGGCATTTAGGGTGAAGTCGACAGCACTTGATGCTGTGAGTGTAGTACCGGTACTATTTGTCAGCTTTATTTGTGAGGCCGATCCCGCACCCAGCGTCCAGCCAGCGGTGCCGGTGCCAGCAGTGAACGTGGCACTACTAACATCTAAGCCGGCAGGTGCGTTACAGGCGCCGCCGATAATGGAGCTGTTGTCACAAAAATCAATAACCAGACTGTCTTCACTAGTAGTCGCTGGGGTAAAAGCGACAAGATATTTCACAGCTGTTTGGCTCGGTGTGGAGTCACTCATCTCGATACTACGGGTTTGAACCTGGCCAGCAGCACTTACCAATGGTGTCAGCGCCGGTACTAATGCACCTAGTGTCACCAATACGGCGGCAACTAGATTTCCAGTCCGGCTGTAAGCTTTAGTTTTGATACTCATTTTTATTATTTCTCCTTTATCGGAATCTTTGTTTTAAGGTGTTGTATGACCAAATACTACCATTACCGGATAACCGCTACAAGTGTTTTCGTATCTATTCGTTGACTAAAATACAACTGACGTTTTTAGTATGTTGCGGTCGCCACGAGCACGTGGTCGAAGTTGTAGTGGCCGGCGGGTGTCACTGGGCTAATGTTGAACAGATACGATATCGTATAATCTGTCTCGCCGCTGGATGAGTTGCTGTAGGCGATAGTATCGTGATTGTTGTATTTGAACTGTCCACAGGTGTCGTAGCCACTCATCACTTGGCCGAAGCCAAAGGTTGAGTCTGGCGCCTGGGCCGGGTCTGCACCGAAGTTATTGGGCGCGCCACAGCCAGTATTATTGGCAACTAGGTTAATACCAAACTGTTCCGTGCCAGGTGTGCTGACCCCTGGGGTAGTCATGTTGGCAAGCGTGTGCGAAGCGTACTGCGGGCCGGGCGAGGCATTCACGACGGTATAGCCGCTCGCCAGGTAGGCTTTGACCGAAAATGTACCGGTGGTGTAGGCGGCGCTCCCTGTCGACAATACACCAACATTGGTACTGGCTGCGTTGACCTTGAACTCTATATAGTTGTCGCGGTTGGTGTTATTGCCAGCTTGGATTTGATAACTGGCACTACCAGAGTTGCCGGCTGCCGTCTCGCCTAGGGACTGTTTGGCACAATAGGTCGCCGAACAGGTGTCGTCGAGTGTGCCACCACTCCCAAAAAAAGTTTCATCTACGCCATAACTCGCCGACGATGACTGGACAGCGCTAGCTATCGACCCAGAACTGGATGCTATCAATAGTCCCAGTATGATTGTCCGTAGGACGTTTTTGTATTGCCTCATGTTCTATTCTATTGTCCTAAAGGTGCCGGTAAAAAGCAATTCCGTTTACGGTTTTAATCTGTTAATGGTATGATGGTGAAAAGAGTATACGGTGGTATGGAAAACGAACAGAAAAACACTGGTAGCGCAAGTACCGAAGGCGATTCGCTCGAAGGCCCAAGTGCAGCCGAAACACCGGCGCTAAGCCCAGAGCCCGGCAAAGATGCCCCCAAAAAGAAGAAAAAAGGCGGCGGACTGTTCGGTAAGTTCAGCGTATATTTGCTGATGTTTGTATTGGTGATACTGCTCGCTTTCATGTTGGTAGCCGGAACCTACCTGCGCAGTCATAGCAAAGCAAACACCAAGATTAACACCCAAAACTTATCGCAAAGCGACCTCAGCCAGTTAGCCCAGAGTGATGTAACTGTCGGCGATGCCAAACAAGTGCTAAACGTCCAGAGCAATGCTGTATTTGCCGGGCAGGTGTTAGTCCGTAGTGACTTGCAGGTAGCCGGCAAGCTCCAGGTCGGTGGCAGCCTGTCGCTGGCGGGTATTACGGTATCGGGTGACAGCATCGTCGACCAGCTGCAAGTGAACAAAAATCTCCAGGTAGCCGGCGATACAGCTGTGCAAGGTCAGCTATCTATTCAGAAAAGCCTGAGCGTCAATGGTTCGGGTACATTTAACGGCGCCCTGTCGGCACCAGCAATTATTGTCAATACACTTCAGCTGAGCGGTGACCTGAGTGTCACCCACCACATCTCGGCTGGTGGCGCCAACCCTGGCCGTAGCAGTGGAAATGCCCTCGGTGGTGGCGGTACGGCCTCGGTGAGTGGCTCGGACACAGCCGGTTCTATCACCATCAACACCGGTAGTAACCCGAGTATCGGCTGTTTTATCACCGTCAACTTCACTAGCAGATTTGCGGGCACACCGCATGTAGTTATCTCGCCAGTCGAAGCTGCTGCTGGCAATCTCAACTACTACGTTACCCGCAGCACCGCCAACTTCAGTGTCTGTAGTACCAATGCCCCGGCTGGCAACACCAGCTTTGGTTTCGACTACATCATATTTGACTAATGATACACCCCTGCGCGGCCCCACTATGTGGGGACCCTCCGGCCAGGGTTTCTCATGACTAGACGTCTAGGAAAACTGTAACGCGATCGGCCTTAACGTGCATAATCCCACCAGTTATCGGGATAGTCTCATCTTCCTTATCGGTTCGGACGATTAAGTCGCAGGCTACCAACAATGTGATGAAATTGTGGTGCTTAGGCAAAATATCAAAATCACCGGTGCGGCTGGCGGCACTAACACTTACAGCCAGGCCATCGAAGTAAGTTTTGAACGGCGAATAAACCTTCACCGCCATCGATATACCGGCCTCTATCTGCTGCTCGACAGGTGTCTTTTCTGCCTCGGCCTGCGTGTCTTCTGGCATACTAGACGATGATTTCTTCGATACTTTTTAGGGTCTGCTCGCGGGTAAAGAAGTCGCCGGGCACACCGGTGTGTTTGGTCATCACGTTCATATTCTGGGTGAAGTTTTTGATAAGCTGTTTAGCCTTGTTGTAATCGCTACGGTCAACCGGACTCAATTCGTTTTCGCCGATAATTGCAATAATTCCTTTGAGCGACTCATATTTCTGCAGCAGCGCTTGGACCCGAACGCTCAGCAAGTAGTGGCGGTCGCCGACAATCTCTGGGGTTAGCATGCTCGAGGTTGTGAGGTTGAGATCAACTGCCGGACGGATACCCTGCTCGGCAACTTTACGACTGAGGACGATAATACTGTCCATCTCGTGACCGATAAACTGCACAGCTGGGTCAGAAATGTCGTCGGCCGGCACATAAATGGTCTGGACAGATGTGATAGAGCCGTTTTCGTTGGAACTCAGGCGGTCCTGCAATGTCTTAACATCGGAGAAAATCGTTGGCTCGTAACCGCCTTCATTTGGCACCTGATCGAGGATAGTGGACAGCTCGTTGCGGGCCTGAATGTAACGGAACATGTTATCGGCGAAAAACAGGACGTCCTTCTTCTTGTCATCGCGGAAGTGTTCGGCAGCTGCCGTGGCCGAGATACCGATAAGCGCCCGCTGGACCGGGTTTTCATTCATCTGTGCGAAAAACATAACTGTGCTTTTAAGTAGGTCGTTTTCGCGTAGGGTATCCCAGAGCTCGTGACCCTCACGAATACGCTCACCAATACCGGTAAAGAATGACAGACCGGATCCGCTGCGAGCAATGTTATTAATAAGTTCCATGGTTACCACTGTCTTGCCGACACCAGCACCACCGATAACACCGATCTTGCGGCCTTTGACGAATGGCGTGAAGAAGTCGATAACTTTGATACCCGTCTCCAGGATTTCTGGTTTGGCGATGTCGAAATTCGTACTGCGCGGCGGCAGTTTCATAATGTCCTTGTACTGGACATCGGCGCCATCTATCTTTGGCTGCCCGTCTAATGGGTCGCCCAGAGCATTGAGAATACGGCCAATGGTTATTTCTCCCAACGGGACTTCGATACCTTTGTAAGAACGCTGTACGACCATGCCCTTGGTCATGCGCTTGTCGGTGCGAATATTGAGGCAGAATGCAATACCACCGGGCTCGAGGTGGTCAACGAGTAGCGCCGTTTGGAAACCATTGTCCACCAACACCAGCTCGTTAATATTCGGCGTATCATCGTCGAAACGGACCCGGATAATAAGGTCTTTCATGGATATGATGCTGCCCGCCATTACGCTGCCCTTCCGGCGGCTTTTTTCATGCCGTTAATAATTTCCTTCAAGCGTTCGTCCTTGATACCGCGACGGGCTCGGTTGTACATCATGTGAAGTTCTTCGCGCGACTCGTCGGCCCGCTGGTGCGAGGCGGTCATGGCCTTGAATCGGCTGGCGTACTGGGCAAGCTTGGAGCTCAAAATCAGCTGACTAATGGATATTTGCATCATAGAACGCTCTAGGTGGGCGGCGACGGCAAAACTATCGGGCTCGAAGATATACGTGTCTTCACTAATAAACTCGTCTGATACGTCGGCATTGGCACCCTGGCTTTTGACAGCGCTGGCTAGCTCAATCTTTTTGACATCTTGACTCATCAGTGACACGTATTCGGCATAGAACAAACTTGCCGACTTGTATTCCTGGACCTCGCGGACAATAGGTATGACGTTGATATTTTGGTCTTTGGCGGGCAATTTAAAATAGCGCTTGAACGCAATACCACGCTGACTAAGCTGAATTGCGCCGTGGTGACCGATAACAATGATGTCGTGCTTGTCCTTGTCGAAAGTTTCGAGCACTAATTTTAGTAGTTTCTGGTCAATATCACCACTAAAACCACCCTCGGCAGTAATCATAATGTACAGTTCTTTATCTATTTTCGGCTTTTCGTCCGGGTCGCGCCCGAAACTGAAGAGGGCGTCGACCCGCAACTGGCTGTATATCTTCCACAAGGCATCAAAGAATTTGGTGGATTCAAGCACCTGGTTCTTGGTCTGAGCAATTTTCATACTAGCGATACCTTCGAAGGCGCTGGTCAGCTCCACCAAAGTAGCCATAGATACCTCTTCTAGGGCGATTTCGTTTGGTCGTTTCATGAACTACTCCTTGAGAGGGGAACACCCCCTCGTGAGCGCTGTCCGGGGGCGGAATAAATCCGCCTCTCGGGCTGCTCTCCCCTGGGTACAGTCCTAATGCTCATGCGTGGGCCTCGGCTGGTTCTTTAGGTGTTTCGGCAGCAGGTTCGGCTGGCTTGGAAGTTTCGGCGACGGCTTCTGCGGGTTTCTCGTCGCTTGGTTTTTGGTCGGCAGGCTTGGCTTCTGCTGGTTTGTCGTCCTTCTTGTGGTCACGACCAAATTTATGACCTTTTTCTTCCACGGCTGGCGCGACTGGCTCCGGCGGTTTTTCTGGCGGTGGTGGCAGTTTGACGCATTTGGTTTTTAGCTGATCACGAATGGTGTCAAACTCTTCGTCTTTGGTGATTTTGGTGCCGTATTCATTGGCAGCTAGTTTCAGGCCATTAACATCAAGTTCGGCACCATCCTCGAGGTTGAGGGTGATATCCATCATTAATTGCTGGGCTATCAGTGAATAGGTGTCAGATGGACTCTGGGTGAGGACTTTGAAGATATTGGTACCGACCGACAGCGCGCGCTTGGCCTCGGCACCTAGTTCGGACCCGAAGTGCGAAAATTCCTCTGCCTGCCGGTAGTCGGCCAGGAGTTTGAGGGTTTGAGCAGCCTGTGACTTTTGGCGCTTATTATGCCCAACACCACCGGCACGGGTCACACTGAGCCCCATGCTGACGGCTGGTCGGACACCAGCGCGGAAAGTCGTCATATCCAATATCCACTGGCCATCAGTAATAGACATAATGTTGGTCGGTAGGTAGGCAGTAATATCACCGTTGGCGGCGTGCACTACCGGCACACTCGTCAGGCAGCGACCGTTGCGGTCCAGGCGACCGGCTCGCTCTAGCAGGCTCGAGTGAGCATAGAACATGTCTCCGGGATAGCTGTCTCGACCAGGACTAACACCGGACATCAGGGCCACTTCGCGGTAGGCGTGGGCGTGGCTGGTAAGGTCGTCGTAGATGATAATGGTGTCTTGGTCGCACTTTTGCCACAAATATTCCGCCAAACTACAGGCCACATACGGCGCGATGTAGCTCATGATAAGTGACTCAAACATGGTACTTACCACCACGATAGCTTTTTCCATACCGCCGTTTTCGTTCAGGCGGGTCAGGAGCGTGTCGATGTCGCTACGCCGCTTGGCGATAAGACAGTAGACAACGATCTGGTCGGTACGTTTTTGGTTGATAGCTAGCTGGGTCACAATGGTACTTTTGCCAGACTTGCTATCGCCAAGTAGCGCCATACGCTGGCCACGTACCATCGGGAAAAGGGCATCGATAGCCGTGACACCAGATTCCAACTGGTCCTCGACGAGCTTGCGTTCGTAAAGTGGTGGCGCCGTGTTAAATACCGGCCAGGATGACGAAGCTGCAATTGGGCCTTTGCCATCGATTGGGTCACCAGTAACCGACACCACGCGGCCAATAAAATCTTTACCAACTTTGCAGACCAGTTCCTGGTGTTGTACGACGGCCACCATGCCCACGCGCAGCGTTTCAGCCCCAAGGTGGAGCACGATAACCATGTTGTCTTGTACCTGGTGTACAAAACCCTTGCTGCCATCTTCGAACATTATCAGCGCATGGACCGCGCAGGGTTGTAAACCGCTGGCTTTTATAAGGAACTTATCGACAGCTATGACTTCGCCGACCGGGTTACCGCTGGCAATTAATCGCTCAAAGTGCTGGTCCTTGTTACCGTCGCTCATGCTCTAACCCCGTGTGACTCAACAGCTGGTCCCGCTGGACTAGCAACCGCTACTGCAGGCGGCTGACCAATAGCCTCTCGTAAGCTTTCCATAACCAGGGAACGATTTTTGGTCAGCGAGGCACCAAGCGAGAAGTCGAAATATTTATTGGTCGTCCGCACCACGCAACCAGCACCAATATTAGGCTGTAGGCCGAAAGTTAGCAGTACTAGCGGGTGAACTTGCTCGCGTAACCAGGAGGTCAGTTTGGCACTAAATTGTGGCGACGGGTCGGCACTAAAACTCATGTGCAAACGTGGTGCCCGCTCCCGAATACTCATCAAAAACTGCAACAACAAAGTGCGCTGGCCGGCTTGTAGCAAATCCAGCTTGTTCAACTCCACCGTCTGAGCCAACAATTCACTCAGCTTTGGCAGCTCTGTGGATTCTGCGCCGGTCCGAATAGCCGACTGGCTCAGCGTATTGTCTATCGCCTCCAGCTCACGGATAAGCCGCCCTAGATCAACTGGGCTGGCTACCGAAATAGGCAGTCCGCGCATCACGCCATCAGCCACGGCTTACCTCACGCACCATTGGTAATATCCTCGATAATTGCCTGTTTATTTTGCTCCAGATCGGCCAGGATATACTCCAGCTGATCGTTCAGGTCAATTTGGTTGCCTATAGCCGCCAGCACATAGTGGTTGATAATATCAGTCATGTTTTGTTCGAACCGCTCTACCAGCTGCTTCTTCTCGGCAACGATTTCCTTCTGAACTTCGGCCCCGAGCAGTGCTCGCTGCTCATCGATAGCGGCATTCGTTTTCTGGATTGAATCAATTGCCATCTGCTTGGCATCGTTGATAGATTGCTCGTATTTGTCGAATTCATCTTTCAGCTTGCGCGTAATTTCGGTCTTCATGTACTCGTTCAGCTGTGAAGTTGTGAGGCGCAAGTCTTGCTGGAGGAACATGGCGTTTTCACCGATAATTTTTTCGAAGTGCAAGCGACCGCGGTTTTTTAGCTCCTCGCGGAATTCCTCGTTGAAAATGTGGTCAACCTCTGTTGCGCTGCCCTCGAGTAGCGAATCGGTAGCGCTTTTAGCATTTCCGCCTTTGCCGATATGCATAATAAGCCACACAAACCCTATACCCATCGCTCCGATGAATGCCAGAATCGTTATTAGCCACCAAATTGTCATTTTTTATCTTCTTCCCACCGAATATATCCGACCGGTTACAACCCTATGTACAACTGTGCATGAGGTTTCACTCTGTTAAAAGCCCATTCGAAAGTGCTAAAGCTTCAGGAGTAAGTATACCCCAAACACACCGAGAATAAAAACAATTAACCCCGACAGCACAACCCGTACCATACCGGCTACGATAATCTTTTTAGCCATCGGATTACGACCTATAGCCACAAGGCCGCCGCGAACCCCCGAGTACAAGATGGCGCCGGCCACCAGCGAGCTGACCAACAGCACAAAGAGCGCAATATACACCCGAGTTGGGTCGACTGGCTTGCCAGCGACCGCCTGGCTGGCATGCTGCAAGAAACTCGGCAAGCC
>JBBQTW010000004.1:0-31583 GCA_038234505.1 Saccharimonadales bacterium (SeqCode)
TATTTAGACAACATTGAAGAAAAAACTGGCAAGACCCCTAATGAACTTATCGCCCTAGCGAAGGGTAAGGGTTTTGGCACCGAAACGAAAGCGGGCGATATTTTAGCTTGGCTTAAAGATGATTTTGAACTTGGTCGTGGACACGGCATGGCACTAGTTACGGTGATTAAAAATGGGGCCAAAATTAGCGATAAGCATATTAATAGCGGTGGAGCTCATAGTGACGAAAGTAATGAACTCCGTTTAGACGGTATCAAAAACAGCTAATCTGTTTTCTGAGTAACGAATTATAGTTGCGATGGACAAGACTATGGACCTCCATAGAAAAAGACCTCTCGGAAGATAGGTCATTTTCTTTGGCCTGATTATGCGAGCCGACTAATCTTCTGAAAGAGCTGCAAAATCCTTCTTTACTTGCTTATACCAGCCCATCCCTTTTATGGGATTCCTCCACCTTCCCTTCATGGCTTTAAGCGCATCCTCGTGACTTGCATCCCCACTAGCTACTACTACTTTTAGGTGTTTATCTTGCGCTTTTATAACATCGTCAGCTGTATTACCTTGGAACTCCATGCCGCAGGGACCACCCATTTGCTTGCAAGTCATCGTTTTCATGATTTTCTCCAAATTTATTGTATGCCCCTAGTATACCTCCTTGTTATAGCCTCATGATTGAGACAACCTCCATCCTGAGCCACCGGGCTTAAGATATTCTGAAAGCCACCCGCCAATTTTCAGGTTGTTTGTAGCTGACGATCAGAATCCCCGAGAAGTCATTTGCTATGATAACTAAATGAGTACTTATAAACCCGCATCGCTGTTTGATAAAGTTTTTGAAGGCGGCTTGTTGCTCAAAGGCGCCAGTGGTGTTATAGAATTACTGAGTGGGCTGGCACTGATATTTGTCACGCCGGAACGTCTGCACCACTTCATCACGTTTATCACCCAACAAGAGTTGGTGCAGGACCCGCACGACAAGCTTGCCAACTTACTGCTGAATGGGACGCAGCATTTTGGCCAGGGCAACCGACTTTTTTTGATAATTTATCTGTGGATTCACGCCGCCGTCAAACTTATCGCTGTTATTGGCATCCTACGAAATCACCTGTGGGCTTACCTGTTTTCGCTGATAAGCTTGGGTATTTTAATGCTGTATCAAGTGTACTCAATATTGTTTATCAAGGTTTCTATCGGTATGATCTTGCTGACGCTGTTCGACATCTTTATACTTTTCATGATTTGGCGAGAATATGGCAAGGTGCGAACCTCTTTGGGTAAACCGAAGGAGTCGGGCACTACGAGCTAGAGGCGTTCGTAGCCGGTCTCGCGCCAGGAGAGATCGAGCGGAATCTGACTGACCGGGTAGTTGGGGTCCAGTGCTAGGTCGAACGGATTACCCGACTGGGTAGCAATATAGATGTTTTTGCCGCCGATGCCACCGAGTGAAGGGTTGCCGTTGAATTTGGTGCCGTCCAGACAAATTCCATTCTGTGCCAAAAAGTACAATCCGGGTGCATCGGTCGTCACAGCTCCGTGCTGCCCCAGGTACATTGCGCCTCCGTACGGACAGACACTGGTTTTGGACGCCGGATCGGCACCGTAGATAACAAAGATTATTGGCCCACTACCAGCAGCTGTTTGGACCGATCCGAAGTTGACCGTTCCCTCAATAAACACGAAATAGGCATTTGCAGTTGGGTTGTAAAAGGTTGGGTCGCAAGCGCTTGCAGCACAGAAATTTGCGCGAACATGAACATTGTCGGTAATGTTGTATTGGTTCGAACCAAGTGCCAAATCACCGCTAGTGCCACAGCTAGCAGAAATCGTACTACCGTTGTCTGGGTAATGAGTCTTCTTGCTGGTCGGAGTACCCGGAATTTTACGCGGCGATGCACCAGTAGTCCAATCATTGCAGTTGCCGGCCGCCGTATAACCACTGTCCATGTACTGGCTCCAGGGGATGTAGAGCGAAGTTACTGTGGAAATGTTGCCACTGTTAGCCGTAACATTAAAGCTCGCGTTGCTAGTGTTACCCGGTGGCGAGATGCAGTTGTTGTAACCGAGGGTAAGGTTGGTCTTGGTTTGGCCGGGATTTGTGAAACTTGACGGCTTGGCCAAGCTACCGCTGCCGCCGATTGAGCAATTGGTGGCGCCAGTATTTTTGCCGGCGACGGTAATATTTTCGGCTGTCAGTGTGGTGGAATTTTTTGCCATAGTAATATAGCCGTTTACGTATATATCACGTGCATTAACATTTTTGACAGCACTGGAGATTGCCAGGATATTCCGACTGACGATTGACGAAGCCGTCGTGGTAGTGCTGCGCTGAGCAGTCACTTTAATCTTACGAGTGTAGCGCGGCGTGGCACTGCTTTTCGGTGAGTAGACCTTGCCGGTGGCTGTGATAATTCGCTGCTTGCCAGTGCTACCGGCGGCCACACTAACTGCAAAAGTCGCTTTGTAGGTAGGGCCGGTAATAACCGTGATGTCGGTGCTGGTGCCGGTGTAGCTGGCGGTCGGGTCGCTATTGAGATAGGCAATAGCCGTATCGGCACCAGATTCGGCAGCATACTGCGCTTGCAACAGGAGAATACGCCCCCGCGAGCGCACGACATTGCTATTAACCAGTACCGCCAGACTCATGACCGTCAAACTCAGGAATATCATGACCGTAAGGATCGTAACTAGTATTGAACCGTGCTGTTTGTGCCTCATGTTTATCCATTCCTTAGTGCGACGCGCACGATAGTTTCATTGGCCGTGCTGGCATTGCCACCGACAGTCGATTTTTGATACAAATGCACCGTCAGTTCGATGACTTCTACGGATGGGAAGTCTGGCCCGATATACACAGTCGGCACGACTGGATTGCCAAAACTATCGAGCTGCACCTGGCTGGTGTAATTAATAATGTTGCCGGAGCGCGAGAAATAGCGGGTATCTACGGATGACACATTTTCGGCCAGGACGCGGTCGGCTGGGCAGGTGGCGGTAACTTGCACTGGTGGGCAAGACGTCTGGAGCCTATCAGCGCTAGCACTGGGGTTTACGAGCGTGCGTAGCTTGAGGCTTTTGGTCGAACCATCTAGATACAGCACGAACTCATCTAGGTAGGACTGGGTGCCATTGAGGATAAAATTTCGTGATCTGTCGGCGCTCGGCGCTTGGTAATAAAATATTGGCGAAATTGTACTGCCGCTAGGCATCGTAACTGTGCCTGGTACGGCGTGCAGCATTAGCCAGTACCCGGTACCAGCTATAGGGTCTAGTTTGCCAGTGTTGGCATCACTAATACTGTTTTGGCTAATCAAACCACTGGCGACGTTGAGAGAATCGCGCAGTGCATCACCGGCATTCAGGCGTGATACCAGCGTCGTGGAATCACTCTGGAGTTGGGCTGCTCCGCCCCAGTAACTGATAGTAAAGCTAATAACGAGCACCGTTAGGATAGAGGTTACTACCATCATGATCAGCAGTTCTGGGATCGTAAAACCGTCTTGGCGCCGTATCATAGCTGGCCGACTCCGTTGCGGGTGATAAGCATGCGTAGTTGCACGTGTGGAGCCGCCGTGTTGGGTCGCGGCAGGCCAACATCTATTTGCACAACTTTTGAGTCAGGGATGTTGTATAGCGGGTCGGAGCTGGCCAGGGCCGAGGTGCTGGTGACTGTTAGGGCTGGCGTGTAGGTTATGGTCTTGGTGCTGCCATCCTCCGCGGGGAAGACATTGTTGGGATAGCAATTGGTTGAACTACTCAGTGAGTCGTATTCGAGCGCCCGGTCTACCTCTGGGCAGGCACTGAGCACGGTATACACTTCGTTCAGCTGCCTCGAGACAGTGTAGGAGTCGCGCAGTGACACAAAGGCGTTGAACATCGTGCCCACTAATATCCCGAATACGAAGCACGCCAAAATAGCCTCGACAATTGTAAATCCATGTGCAGATTCGTGTTTCAGCGGCAGTAGCTTCATGGTTATGCTTAATTATACAAGCCAAACGGGTAAAAACCGCCGAATAAGCGTAAGGGTTAGATATTTAATAGAGTTTTAATATGAGACGCCTATAGTTGTACTAGCTGTCAATCTAAGCGGGAGGGTACGCTATGGCCAATACAAATCCAGGCAACTTTGCAAACAATCGTCAACGAGCTAGCCGCGCCGGTCGCAAGGGCGGGGCCATGAGCCCGGGTAATTTCAAGTTCAATCGCAAGCGAGCGGTGGAAGCCGGTCGTAAGGGTGGCATGAACAAAGTCGCCTAGACTATTGCTCGAGTCGGCATCGGTCAGTCTCAGGGCAGCGGCAATCTGTAATTCAGATGCCGCTGTTTCTATATTGAGAGATGATTATGCCGCCGATTGACGCTATGAGCAGTGAGCTAAAAGCACTCCACAGCATGCAATCGTCGGACGGCGAAGTCATGCTGTACAGATGATGGCTCAGTATAACTACCAGAAAAGCCCCAAATAATGCTCCGATGGCGCCTAGCCCCATGTGAGCAAAGATACCTTCGTCAAACTCTAATATGGCCGCGACCAACCAGCCGATGAACAGTCCGATAGCTACAAAAATCAGAACGCCCACAGTACACTCGACCCCTTTTTATAAACTTCTTATTTTATGACAACGAACGGCGCCTCAGGCGCGGCTGTCTACTAGGAGTCGGCCGTTTACCAGGCCGAGACTCGGGGCACGTACTAGCTCGTGGCAAGATGTGATGAATTCCCTAGTCATGACTGCTTCCTCTCGTTACGTATAAGTGATGTACTTACAGATTACCGGTTCCAGTAGCGAGCAACTATAAATTATTTCACAACATTATTGTGAGAATTTCGGCGTCCTGCCAACATATTTGACTACCTGACTACGCGAGGCCCTCGGAAGCACGGATTTGGCTGAGCAAATAGAATGATCCAGTAACGATAACAACCTCCTCCGGCCCGGCTAGGAGTTGCTGGTAGGCCTGGTGGTGGTCTGCGATAGCAGTAACATTGGCCGCACCTGCCTGCTCAAAGATTGCAGACAATACAGTTGGATCAATAGACCTGGCTGGTAGGTCCTGCGACGTGTCGAAGTTGGTAACAATAATACGGCTAGTGAGAGGTGCCAGGAGCGGCGCGACATCGGCTGGCTCCTTGCCTTCTTTGAGCGCAATCATCACCGCTGGCCTTACGTCCGGATACAGACGTCGAAAACTCGCCAGGAACGTAAACATTTTTTGCCCGTTATGGGCGCCGTCCATGACAAGCGTGTTGTCGCCAATCTGGCGAATATCCATACGGCCCGGCACCTGCAAACTTTGGGTTTGGGCTAGTTTATCGGCACTGAGTGTAGGCAAAGCATCGCGTGCTTCCAAAAAGCGATAGCTAGCATACGCAAGTAGCCAATTCCGGCGTTGATATTCTGGCAAAGTGTTAGGAAAATCTGCCCCATAGAGCGTGGCAGCTTCGGACTCGGTAGTTGCATATAGCTCGGCCTGCTGTTTTTGCACCCACGATTCCACAACCCCCATAATCTCGGCTGATTGGTGATACATAATAACTGAGTTTTTGTCGTGAACAATGCCGATTTTTTGGGAAGTAATCTCCGGGATGGAATGACCCAGTATGTGCATGTGATCATAGCCAATATCGGTGATAATACATAACTTATCCGTTCGGCTAACGATGTTTGTAGCATCATGCAAGCCACCCATGCCGGTTTCTATAACAGCGTAGTCGACCTGTTCGCGCTGGAAAACCCAAAACGCAAAGGCGTACAGCAGTTCGAAATATGACGGTCGAATACCGGTTGCCTCCACGATGCTCAGGTACTCGCTCAGGTACTCGCAGAATTTGTCGTCCGGCAATGGCTGGCCATTCAACTGCACACGCTCCGTCACACTATCAACATGAGGCGAGACAGTTAGGCCAACTTTTTTGCCACTGGCCCCGAGTAGTGCTGTCACGAAATAAGCGGTACTGGTTTTGCCACTGGTACCAGCGATATGCACAACACGGGTGGAATTCTGAGGGTTACCCATATGCGCCATCAACGGCGTAATCCGCTCCAGCGTCGTGTCGTTGCCCGTCAGCTGGGCTACCAGGGGAACATACGGCAGCAACGCAGCGTTGGCTTCAGCTATAGTCGTAATCTGCGGCATGCCCCCATACTACCCTGCTGACCCCTGATAGTACAGTTATTTGTTGGTATTGGCGCGGGGCGTGCGCGGTCGGCGCGTTGGTCGAGACTTTTTGGCATTATTGACGGCCCGGGCGAACTCACGCTCGGTGTCATTGTCGGCATAGCGAGCCATCGGCTCCGTCACCAGCACTGGTTTGGGCGACTTGGCATCTATATCCTTCAACAGGTCAATTGCCGTGCGCTCTATCAGCCAGTTGCGGCCTGGCGCTGTTTCGCCCAACGCCGTCAGATGCCACAACCCCTCTGTGCGCTCCGACGCATCCATCACTACCAGTGGCCGAGCCACCAGAGATGGGCCGGTTGGCAACAGCGCATTTACCTGCTCTATTAGCTTCTCAGCCCGCTTTTTGTCATTCACAAATAGTTCGATAGCAATGGTCAAAACACCCTTCTGGGCTATACTAACGCTCGATATATTCTGGTTGCTAACCCATATAACCTCACCGTTCAAACCGCGAATGCGTGTGGAGCGTAGGGTGATACGCTCTACCACTCCCTGCAATGTATAGGGTTCTACCGTAACTAAGTCACCCACCCCGAACCAATGCTCGGCCATCATGCCGCTACCGATGGAAAAATCGCGTAGCAGTGGTCCCGCGACACCACCAATCACCACAATTATTAACGCACTTGCGCCCACGAGTGCCGTCGGCTGGCCGTGCGGGTGGACGAATATCCACCAAAAGTACAGTGCCAGCACGATTGCTAGCAACCGAACAACTGCCACTGACAGGATAATCCAGGTCTCGATCCGACGGAGACGCTCCACCGTAGACAAGTTCGTCGAGGCATCGGCCTGGCCACCAACTGCCCGGCTCAGTCGCCGCAATACCAGCGACAGCAGTTTGCCAACGACCGAACCGACAATAAGGGCAATGATGAGTACCAGCAGCGATCCATTAGCAAACAAACTATCTGACACGTGCTTCAGTGTGCTAGTGGACTGATTAATTGTCTGGTTTACTTCGGTCGTGCCGAAATTGGGTGACATGGCAATGCCCTTCTTGTTGTACGTTTGGATTGATACATTGTCGCTAGTCCCACATTCGGAATAGCTCACTTGAAACCATTGTAACAAATCATAAGTATTTGTCAAAAGCACATATAGAGTTTACAGTTAGTTTTCAGGCTACGCTGTAATCTGTTAAACTAAGGATGCTTGCCAGGTTGCGACTGGGAAAAGAGCAGCCGGAGCGGCCGAATTCATTTCGGCGCCCCGCGCGATGAGAAAAACCGCATGCTTTGTCTCATAATATTGCGCACCCGTAGCTCAGCGGATTAGAGTACTTGGCTTCGAACCAAGGGGTCGCAGGTTCGAATCCTGCCGGGTGTACCATTTTTTGCTCATGCTGATATACCATCCATGAAAGATCGACGAATCGTAATAACTCTATTTGTTATGTTGATCGTTATAGGTATTACAAGTTACCTATATTATGAGCATGGCCGAGCAACAAACCCCTGCTCACATGACTATAAAGGTAGTGAATGCTGCCGAGGGGCCTGTTAATTGGCGACTCTGACTAGAGTGCGACAGTTCCTGCTAGGCTTCGCCCGCCAAAATACCACTGTAGTGTCCCGTTTGTGTTATTTGGATAGTGAATTACAGGGGTAGGATGTGACCAAAATCTCTATTTACAATTGAAAATATAGGTATAAAGTTATGAATAGGATGGGTAATTACACCCTCCACAAGTCAAGTGCCGTTTGCACCCCTGGGCAAACAGGAGGCACCCGATGGTAAAGGCAAAGATACCAGCAGCAGCGCCCGTGCCGGCTAAACGCCCTCGACGGGACAAAGCACTCATATCGCGCAGCGATTCTCCTCTATTCTTTGTGCGCATGAAAGAACTCGACCGCGAATTTGCCCGTCAAACCAAACAGCTGACGGCTCTCACCAAAAAATTTGGTAGAAAGCTCACCGGTCAAAGCCCCGACTAGTTTTTTAGACAGCTCACTTATATATATTAGGATTGTTGACTGGCTGCGTTCCGGCTGGCATACCTGGCAACGCCACTTGACCAACATACTGGGTAATCATATCGTGTGGATCACTCACTAGCCCGCCGGCTTCTCTGTCTTTTACCTCTTGGTCTAGCTTATCCAACCTGTCCAGTTTCGCGAAGGCTTGCTCAAACGTCATTGTGCCCGCTTGTAGCTCACCGACCATCTGTCGGGTAAATTCTCGACCACTTCTTATCCCTTCGTCGCGTCCTTCTTGGTGGCCACTGGTATAACCTGCATGCTCGCCATCGTTACTTGCGACATCAGCTTGACTCTTTTCATCGAGCATCGCGATATCTCCGAAATAACCGGGTTGACGGCCCGCGCGATGTGCGACCGCACCGCTATTTCCATCGTATATAACTCTCCCCATAGCCAGACTCCTTATCTTTGTCTAACTATAAGCAGATTGTCCAGTTGTTCAGTAACAATTCGCACACGGCATCTGGCAAACCATGGCCTGGTATAATTAACGCGCACTTGTTAGGGTATGCGCGCGTAGCTCAGCTGGATAGAGCGTTGGTTTCCGGTACCAAAGGTCGGGGGTTCGAATCCCTTCGCGCGTACCAATTATTTCTGAGGGCCGGTGATTGCGCCCATGTTTCGGAACGACTGAACAATAGCCATGGCGTGTCCGTGGCCCAGCCCGTATTCGAGTTTTAGCCAATCAACTATCTGCATAATTGGCACATCTGGTTCAGTTAGACCTTTGAGCTGAGCAGCCGCCAGGAAATCTTCGGGAGTCCGGCCGGTTTTGGCATAAATATTGTCGATGTAGGCCTGGAATGACATATCCGCAGTATAGCAAAGCCCCGGACGAAACCGGGGCTTTTAATATCTGCCGAGAACGTTTGGCAGTTAGCGTTGCGTACTAGACGCCGGCACGGACAGAACAGACGGGCCAGGCACCCCAGCCCTGGCGGGCTTGAAGCATCTCGGCACGAGCTATCTGCTCTTCACGGCTGGCCGCATTCGGGTAGCCGCTACCACCGACACCTTGCCAGCTCGATAGCGTAAACTGCAATCCGCCGTAAAAGCCGTTGCCGGTGTTAATAGCCCAGTTGCCGCCTGATTCACAGGCCGCAATCGCATCCCAGACACTGCCATCGGTGACAGCTGGTGCTGGTGCCGAGTAGCTCGATGTCGAGCGACTAGCCTGGACCGCTTGGGGTGCAGTCGCCAGTGCTGCTTGAGCACTTGCCGGCAATGCACGGTCGGTCAGGCTTTCCTCTACGGACGGAATCCTCAGGACATCGCCTGGGAATATCAAATCCGAGTCGTTAATATTCGTATTGGCGTCGTATATCCGTACATATGTCGTGTTGTTACCCTCGGCAATCTGCGTCAGATTGTCCCCAGGCTGTACGGTTACGTTGTGTTCCGGTGCGGGCTTCGTAGCCACACTCGCCGTTTTTACATTTGATGTTTTGGCGTCTGCCGAAGCGGTAGAACCGCCGACAACACTAATAATTGCAACAGCAGCAAATGCTGTCACGATTGCGCTTACACGCATTTCACCTCCTTGCCCCATCCGTACCCTTGATATTTAAAGTTAATATTCGTTTAAAAAGCGTCTCTGTAGCTTTATTTATTTTGGGGTACGCACTTACTGGGACTATGCCCTCGCAATCTCTCAAATCGCAAGCACAAGCTCTGATGATATCAAATTGACGTTTAGAGTCAAATCTTTCGGTGTGATATTGCTACGATAACATAAGCATTTTAAGTCAATACACTGCGAAATCTAAGCAGGCTTTCAGGCAAATAACTGTTGAAATAACTGTTAGGCCGTTTCGCTTGCCACGTTATGTGCACTGCACAAAAACATGACGAATATCACATGTGACTTTTATCAAGCTGCGGCTGTGTTCTGTAGCGCAGGCGAACAGCTTATTCTCTGCTACTGTTAGGCTATGGCCGAGTCTATGCAAACCGAGAATCCGAAAATATTAAGCTTTTTGCAATCACACCCCCTGGGAATACTCGCGACTGCCAGCAGCGACGCAGTTCCACACGCGGCCGCAATCTACTTCATCGTAGAACCCGACTTTTCACTGCGATTTATTACCAAGCAGCAGACTTCTAAACATCACAATCTGCAGGAAAACTCAAACGTGGCGGTGGCTTTCTACGACGCCGCGTCGCAAGTAACAGTGCAGATGACCGGCAAAGCCGAGGAAATTGTTGATATCACTGAGCTTGAAAGCGTCTTTGGCAAGATCGTGGAGATATCAGCCGCTACGAGCGATGGACACCGACCACCAATATCCAAGTTAGACGCCGGCAACTATGTTGCGTACCGTATTCACCCAGGCACCGTCCGCCTCGCCGAATTCGTGAAAGCCGAATATCCACCGGTCGATCACCTATTCGAAGTCGTCACCAGCCCGGACGATAGCCTTTAGCAATCCATAACTAGCACCTAGGAGACACCAATGACTGCTCTGCATCAAGATCACCAAAAAGTACACACTTTTTTGCGGCACCACCCGATGGGCGTGCTGTCGACAATAAGTAGCGATGGCGCACCGTGGGGGTCGGCTATTTATTACGTTGCCGACGAGGATTTCAATATATTTTTTGTCACCCGCGCAGAGACATTCAAATTTAATAACATCGACGGCCGACCAGTAGCCGCCCTTACCATTGCCGATGCCGACAGCCAGACCACCGTCCAAATAGCAGGTAGCGTGTCCAAGGTGCCGGTACACGACTACATGGCAGTGCTGTTCGACAAACTGGCCGCCATAAAGCCGAAGACCGACTACGATTGGCTACCGCCGATTAGTAAAATTCACGCTGGTAATTTTATGGCACTGCGTCTGACGCCCTCGAAACTGCAATATGCAGATTTCAAGCAAACCAAACACGACGCCCACGCCGACTATATAGAGCACATTCTGCCCATGTAGTCGTGCGGCTACAAACTCAGAAAGGAGTTTTTATGAAACCACTACGAACTCTAATGGGCCAATCATTTGTAATGATGCCGTGCGCTGTACCATTTATTAAGCACTATAGGAGTCGCTAACTACCATGAAACGAAGCGCCAAGTTTTCGATTGAGCGAGTACTGCCGTACATATTGCTTGTCGGCAGTATTGTCGGCTTGATAGCCGCGCTGGCCCTGACATATGACAAAATCCAAGTGCTGCATGATATAAATTACAAACCGTCGTGCAATCTAAACCCAGTGTTGAGTTGTGGTTCTGTCATGAAATCTACCCAAGCCAACCTGCTAGGTATGCCAAATACCATTTTTGGACTCATGGGATTTTCGGCTCTACTGACGCTTTCGGCACTGCTAGTAATGCGGGTGAAGTTACCGCGCCCTGTGTGGCTTGGTATTCAAGCGGGTGTCACGGCAGGGCTGGGATTTGTTATCTATCTGTTCTTCCAGGGTGTGTTTCGGATCCACGCGATTTGCCCGTTCTGTTTCTTGATATGGATGACCATGCCACCGATGTTTTGGTATGTCACACTGTACAACTTCCAGCAGGAATATATTTGGGTCCCGGCCAAGCTGCGTGGTTTTGTGCTGCGACACCACGGCGATATCATGCTCAGCTGGTACCTCGTGTTTTTTGGCATACTCCTGCAACGTTTTTGGTACTACTGGTCGACGCTGCTCTAGGAGCTAATTGTGTTGGTATGGCCGGAGCCGAGATCGGTTAGCATTGTTCGTAGTTTTTTGGTGCCAATTTTGTTGAGGTCGATATCTTCGCGCTGTGCCACGACCGCACCTTGTACTAAATTCTGAATTTTGCGGGCATCGGAATTTGTCAGCCACTTCACTGTCTGCGTGTTGTTGATAAATAAGTCCGATGTGATAATCACAGAGCCAAAAAACGGGCCGATATCAGCCTCGATGTTTTTGATATTTTCTATCGGCACGCTGGCAGTTTTTTCGACACCCCAAAAGGCTCGGTGAATAACCGACAATTTGTGGCGGTCGATTGTCACAGTATCTGGGAACAGGTCGAACGGAAACACCGCCTTGGCTGATGCCAATACAGTGTGAGACTCGTGAACGACACTTTGTAAGTGGGCTTCGACTTTAGGATCAGGCTTGGTGGCGCCCGGCAGGCGAGACTTGGGTTTTTTGCTCGGGTCGGCGTCGCCGGTTTCGGTCGAGGCCGACATCATGTCCTCAGACTTTGGAACATGCGACGAGTCCGGTTGCTTGGCATGTGGCTTGAGAAAGCCAGCAATTCGGACGCGCTGGACAGCATACCAGCCGAGCGCACGAGTTTCGGGAAGTTTTCGGGGAGCTACCATGCTTATAATAGTACCTATGTGCCACTCAAAAGTAAGTTAAGTTTCTTACCGGCGTTGCGTTTGCACCCTCGGTTAGGGTGTTTGGTCATCCAGCAAGCTGCTGCCGGCTACCTGGCTAATAACACCGACATGATTAGTAGACACTACATGCGATATGGTTTTAGGCTGCGGGCTCAATACCCCTGAGCCCGCAATAACTGCCTGGCTGCTGAGCTGGGCGTGCACCCCAATAGTTATAAACGGCACCAAAAAGGCCGCGAGCAGCAGACCGACCAGCAGCAGCTTGTGTGTGGTGTGCTGCCGACTGCTCATATCCAGCTCCAGTTCGCTTCGATTAAGCTCCTACCGGTGTTATCGCCACTGACATGAACTTGTGAGTGGGTTACTATCACCAGGTTACCCTGTGGTGTTTGGTCGTAAATGTAGTCAATCGTCCCACCGCTGCCGTCAGTGGCAACAACATCGATCTGATAGGTGGCGCTCCCTACGAACAGCGCCGATTGCTGATTGGTAACTCGGCCGCCAGATATTGCCCTGAGTACTGTGGCAGTATCGGACGTCGCTATGTCGGTCAGGGTGGTCGACGTCAGGTTTGGAATATTGAGAACTTTTACTCCCAGCTGCTCCCCAGATACGGGGTTGGTGGCCCGGAACGTACAAGTGGCGCTGTTGCCCGTGATATTCATAGCCCGCGGAACTTTGGTGGTGTAGCAAGACGTGACGACGGCCTGTAGTGAACCATCGGCCGCGCTGTTAGTACTAGAGGGAGCATTGGCGCTAGCCGTGCTCGATAGTCGCTGAGCACTATGCACCCACATGAATAGCGAAGCCGACAAAACCAGCGCCGACAGGGCAATTCCGCTGCGAGCAAACGCGCGACGCCGAGAATGAAAAGCGATAGTGCCGCAAACCATCGCCACGAGCCCGGCGACAAGTCCGGCTATCGGCACCAGCCAGGCCACCAGGCCGACTACACCAACAACAAAGGCGATGATTGCCTTGCCGCTATGGTCGCCGACGCTTTTTATCATGGTGGCCTCGGCCGGAATGGCCACGGCGACCGTGCTGTCCAGACTAGCTTGCTCGGCCGATCCAATTGTTAGTGGCGCACCACAGTTTCCGCAGTATGCAGCATCGTCGACACTCACCTGCTGACATTGCGGACACTGCATATTTAACCCTGGCTTTCAGTGTTACAACACATGACCGCAGGCCTCACAAAAGTTTCCATGTTGCCTATTGGACTGCCCGCATTTGGAGCAAAAATTTTGAGCCGCCCGGTAGCGCTTGGCGAGTGCCGGTACCCACACCAAACGGTCGAGCGAATTTGCTTCGATAAAATACAGAAATAGCCCCTGCGTTAGCAGTAGGGTAATAAGCAGCGATGACACCAGCAGGAGTGGCTGGGCTGAGCTGATACCGAAATCGTAAAGCCCGTGCAGTAGCGGCACAACTATCAACGCACCCACAAACAGCCAGCGACTCCGGGGAGCCCGCAGTTTCATATTTATCAAGTAGAAGCCGAGAATACTAGTAGTAGCCGCGTGCAAAAATGGCGTCAGTAGCAGGCGCATCAACCCCACTTTGGCGCCGTAGGTAAAGGTGTAGAGAATATTTTCGCCAAGCCCAAATGTTAGCCCACAGATAGCAAAATATATACAGCCGTCCACATGTTCTCGGAAGTAGTCCTTGCGGTAGACAAATATCGCCAGCGGCAAAAACTTAGCAACTTCCTCGATAGTAGCGATGCTGAGGAAATAACCGATTTGAGATGAGGCCGAAAAGCCCTGCGGATAATGCAAAAAGAGTGGCGGAATAAGTCGACCCTCGCCCAGCGTAGAAATGACCATGGCTAGCAATCCAAAACCAAACGCCAGCCAGAGTGCTTCCACCGGTAAACGCCGCCCGTGGTCGTGGCCAAGTAGATACCACACCAGACTGCCGGCGATAGCTACGAAAGCGAGAATAACGAAATACATATGTTTGTTTTAGGCTCGTATTACTAGCCTCATCATATCAGTTATATACAGTGGTGGAAAGCTAGAAGTCGGCCGCCTATTGCGGCTGGTCTTGGCTAGTCGGCGGTAAACCATGTGGGTGGTTCATGTACTTGGCGCGCAAGAGTGCCTGTTCCAGTGTCTTGAGGACGAGCGCTGCTTGGTCGTGACTCATGCCAATCCGGCCGACGGGCAGTTGCTTGCCCTGCCCAGCCGTCTGCGTAAAGTTAAGTGTGATACCGCCGGGGTTAACATTGATATCAACTCCGTCGGAATACATGGTGCGGACATCCATCGCCAGCAGCATAACCATCTGTTTGTTCTGCAATAAATCGGCCGTGTTGCTGTCGATTTTTAGCTTGTGCGGAGAGTTATCACCATCATAGCCAGCCAACTCCCATAGCTGGACAGCCTCCTGGTCTTGCATATCATAGTGCTGGATAAGTAGCAGCAGGATGTCCTCTGGCGGACGCTCAACGCCCTGCTCGATACGCACCAGCATGTCAGTTTCGATTTCAACCGCACCAGAGGCCTCGACGAGGCTTTCCTGCAGCTGCTCGCGCAAATACTTCAAGTGGCTGCCGAGCATCTTGAACGGGGTGTTCGCGCCACTGTTCTGGGGCTTGTGCTCATTCATTCTTTTTATACTAGCCTTATACCACTGTGGTTGCAAGCGTAGCGTGGCCGTGAGCGCCCAGGTATACTAGTGGCATGAACGTACAGGAAAATGTCTCGCTACGTGATCACTCTACGATGCGACTCGGTGGCACGGCCCGCTATCTGGTGACGGTAACCACGCGCGGCGAACTCAGTGAAGCCGTCGAGTGGGCCGCTGGCCAAAACCTGCCCACTATCATGGTTGGGGTCGGCAGCAACGTTGTCTGGCGCGACGAAGGCTTCGCTGGGCTGATTATCGTCAATAAAATCATGCGCTTCGAAAGTTATGACGAAGACGGTCGCAATATATATGTCACTATTGGTGCCGGCGAAAACTGGGATGGCGTGGTAGCCCACACAGTTACCGATGGACTGACGGGCATCGAGGCCCTCAGCCTGATACCAGGCACTGCCGGCGCGACGCCTGTTCAAAATGTTGGTGCCTATGGTCAGGAAATCTCCCAGACATTGGCTACTGTCGAAGCCTACGACAGTCAGACAAAATCATTCGTAACTATCCCGGTGGCCGACTGCGGCTTTGGCTATCGTACCTCGCGGTTCAAAACAACCGACAAAGGCCGCTTTTTTATCAGTGCTATTACCCTGCACCTGATGCGCGGGCTGCCGGAGCCACCATTCTACCAAGCCGTCGCGGAATATCTGACAGAGCACAATATAGACAAACCAACGCCGCAAAACATCCGCGATGCCGTCATCGCCATCCGTTCGGCCAAGCTGCCCGACCCGGCCGTTGTTGCCAACAATGGCTCATTTTTTGCCAACCCGGTTATCCCCGAAGCCCGCTTAGTGCAGCTGGAGGCCGACTTCCCTGGTCTGCCGCACTGGCCCGCCAAAGACGGCATGGTCAAACTACCGGCGGCCTGGCTCATCGAACAAGCTGGTTTCAAAGATTACCACGACACCGACACCGGCATGGCCACCTGGCCCCGGCAAGCATTGGTATTCATAAACGAGCACGCTACCTCTACCGCCGACTTGCTGGCTTTCCGCCAAAAAGTCACCGACGCCGTGGCCGCAAAATTTGAGGTCACGCTCCAGCAAGAGCCAGAGCTCCTACCATGACCGCCGGCTACACCGACAAATCGTTGGCCGATAAACTCGGTTTCAAACCCGGCGACACAATCTTCGTCGAGGATACGCCGCAGTGGTATTCTGACTTCGCCGATGACAACAGTTTAGAACTAGAACCCGGCCTCCCCGCAACTCACGCCCACATTTTCTGCGCCACGGCCGCCGACCTGCAACAGTTCCTGAAGGACAATCAGCTAGATGATATCGAAAAATCACTCTGGCTCAGCTGGCCAAAAAAGGCTTCTGGTCGGCAAACCGATTTATCGGAACAAGACTTGCGTGATGCCGTCCTGCCCACCGGCTGGGTGGATGTCAAAGTAGCTAGCATAGATGACACCTGGTCTGGCCTAAAATTCCTCCGCCGGAAGAGTTAGTCTACGGCATTAGTTAACTGTGTAATATCATGCGGTGTCGTAATGCGTAGATAATAGCCGAATGGATCTTCGACGCGAAAATCATAAAGACCCCAGGGCTGCAGGCGTAAGGGCTCATTAATTTCTATATTTTCAGCTATAAGTTTAGCCTCTAATGCTTCGAGCGGTTGCAATGTCGGTATCACGATTTCGACACCGTAGCCACGCTTGGTATCCTTACGAAACCGTGAGAAATATTCTTGAGTGTATATATCGTCATTACCGCCCCAGAAGTTCAAGATACAGCCGGCGTCGTTTTGTAACACCAGGTAGCCTTTGTAGCCTTCCGGCTCACGCGCCCATACTTTTTGAAAACCCAATAAACCATAATATTTCTCTGCGGCTGCAAAATCAGGCACATGCAACTCGAGTTGCAGTGAATTTACGGTATTCAGTTTCATGTCTTGTTAATTATCGTCGGGCTTTATTTCGGGCAGTGTTACTTCTACCCCCGGCAATGTCGACAATTCACCTGACGATAATGCGTCTGGGTGAACATGCCACTCCACGGGGCCATGGATAGTGGCTGGTTCTGGCTGAACTTCTGACATGTTAGGTTCCTCCTATTTTTTATCGCTTGGTAGCGGGAACTGTAGTGCAAAGGCTTTGACTTCTTCGTGGATTTTATCCAGGGCGGCTTCGTCGTCGCGGGCGTCGATAGCCTGCTTCATCCACTCGGCAATCTTCGCCATGTCGGACTCGACCATGCCGCGGGTGGTGATAGCCGGAGTGCCTAGGCGTATGCCGGATGGTCTGTACGGCGGCAATGTGTCGTTGGCGATGCTGTTTTTGTTGAGCGTCAGACCAATTTTGTCCAGGGCCTCCTCGGCCACTTTGCCGTCGATGCCGAAACTTCCATAGACGTCGGCCAGGATTAAATGGTTGCTCGTACCGCCACCTATCAGCCTGAAGCCGCGCTTCATCAACTCATCGGCCAGTACGCTCGCGTTTTTCAAGATTTGCTCAGCGTAGGTCTTGAATTCAGGTTTGAGCGCTTCGCCAAATGCGACGGCTTTGGCAGCGATAATGTGCTCGTGCGGCCCGCCCTGGATGCCAGGGAATATGGCTCGGTCGATGAGCGTCGGAATATTTTGCAGCGTCTTTTCGGGTGCCTTTAAAGGTGTAGAGACCGTGCCCTTGGACAGAATCATCCCACCGCGTGGCCCGCGTAGCGTTTTGTGAGTGGTGGTGGTGATAACGTGGAAGCCGTAGTCAAATGGGTTCTTGGCAACACCGGCCGCAATCAGTCCGGCAATGTGCGCCATGTCGGCCATCAGCAGGCATTCACCGTCGACTTCCTGGGCCGCTTCGGCAAATTTGGCATAGTCCAACTCGCGGGGATATGCCGAAAACCCGGCCAATATCAGCTTCGGCTGATGCTTTTTCGCCAGGAGCTTGAGTTCTTCGTAGTCTATCTCGCCAGTTGTGGGATCTTTCATCTTGTACGGCACGAAGTTATACAGGTGCGCCGACATGGTCATCGGGTTGCCGTGTGTCAGGTGGCCACCGTGGCCGAGGTCCATCGCTAGCACGGTATCGCCAGGCTCCAGCCAGGCAAAATAGACGGCTTGGTTGGCTGGTGCACCGGAGTGCGGCTGGACATTGGCATGGTCGGCATTAAAAAGCTGCTTGGCCCTGTCGATAGCCAGTTGCTCCAATGGGTCGGTAAACGTCTGGCCACCATAGTAGCGCCGCCCCGGATAGCCCTCGGAATACTTATTGGTAAATATGCTGCCCATAGCGTCCAGGACATCGCGTGAAACATAGTTTTCACTCGGTATCAGTTCCAAGCCCTCGCGCTCACGCTGTTCTTCGTCGGCAATCAGCTTCGCCACAGTTGTATCAATCATCACGACACTCCCTCTCGTTAGGTTCACATTGTGCTGCCAGTTATCAAGAGAAGCTAAACCATATAAGTATTGTAGCAAACTGGCACCAGCAGCATCTGGGGTCAAACCATAATCAATTTGTGACTTGAATCACATATCATAGCTGATATAATTAACCGCATATGAACAACTCCAACGAGAAGATTGGCCATCTGATTTCTCAGATACGACAAGAACGCAATCTAACCCAGGCTGAGTTCGCTCGCCGACTCGGTACCAGTCAGTCAGCCGTAAACCGCATGGAAAAGGGTCACCAGAACCTGAGCCTGGAGACGCTGGGGCGCATAAGTGATGTCCTGAACAAGCAGCTTATTAGCATCAGTGGTGGTGGTACGAACTTGCGTATCGAAGGCGGCCACGAACTACACGGCGACATTACGCTGAAAACCAGCAAAAACGCCGCCGTTGGTCTGCTGTGCGCTTCTCTGCTGAACCACGGCGTCACACGGTTCAAATCATTCCCGCGTATCGAGGAAGTGTTCCGCATTATCGAAGTTCTAGAGAGCATCGGCGTGCAGGTGAAATGGCTACCGGGCAATGACCTGGAAATTCGCCGCCCAGAGGTGTTGAACCTAAGCAAGCTCAATGCCGAGTCGGCCCGCAAAACCCGCTCGGTACTGATGATGATAGGCCCGCTGATGCACGAATTCAAAGAGTTCAAAATCCCCTACGCTGGCGGCTGCAAACTCGGCACCCGCACAGTCACCCCATATCTGTACGCGCTGGAGGAGTTTGGTGTCGGTATTGTCGCCACCACCGGCCACTACAATGTCGTCGTCGATAAAAAGCCAGCCGAGCGGATTGTGCAGTACGAAACCGGTGACACCGTGACTGAAAACACCATCATGGCCGCCGCTCGCATCCCCGGCAAGACTATTATTCAATTTGCCAGTGGCAACTATATGGTCCAGGAAGTCTGTTTCTTTCTCGAAAAACTGGGCGTAAAAATCGAAGGTATCGGCACCAACACGCTGACCGTGCACGGTGTTGAAGATATCAAAAAGAACGTCACTTACGCCCCTACCGAAGACCCTATCGAAGCGATGTTCTTTGTATCGGCCGCAGTCACGACCAACTCCAGCATCACCGTCAAGCGCGTACCAATTGATTTTATGGCCCTGGAGCTGTTAAAGCTGAAGAAAATGGGGCTGCAGTTCGAAGAGACCGAGCGCTATAAAGCCGCCAACGGCCGGACCGACTTGGTTGATCTAAAAATCCAGCGCCACGACGGTAGCCTGCGCGCACTGACCGAAAAAATTCACGCCAACATCTTCCCGGCGGGACTCAACCAAGACAATCTGCCGTATTTTGTGCCGATAGCCTGTGTAACCAAAGGCCGAACGCTAATCCACGACTGGACCTACGAAAACCGGGCTATTTACTATACCGAAATGACCAAAGTCGGCGCCAATGTCGAACTGGCCGACCCGCACCGCGTCTATATTAACGGCCCGACCAAGTTCAGCGCCGCCGATGTCGTCTGCCCTCCAGCCCTGCGGCCGGCTTCCCTGCTGCTTATCGGTATGCTCGCCGCCAATGGTATCAGCATGCTGCGCAACGTCTACACGATAAATCGTGGTTACGAGGACCTAGCCGAGCGTCTCAACTCACTCGGTGCCCACATCACTGTTATGAGTGACCTGTAGTAAGCAATAACTATTGAAAGCATGGTATTGCATATTTAGGTAATTTGTGCTAAAGTAACTATTATCAATTCGTACTCATTACGTTTGGTAGAGTTATGCACAAATCCCAATCATTACCCTCGACCGTAGAGCCGCGTGCAAAAGCGAGCTATCTTAAGCGTGAAATGCCCTCGGTTGCGCCGAACCGGACTAGCGTCATCCACCCTGCAAGTACGTATACACCGCGACCTGTATCGGCCGTCGTACCCCATATAGCGGCCAACAATTCGAAGTTGAATACAGCCAGCCACGCTGCCAAATTAACACGTAAGCCCTCTAGCAAAACCAGCCGAACGACTACACCACGCAAAAAACTGGCGCTCTTGCTACCTGGACACAACGAAGAACTTATTATCGCCACCACAATCCGCTCCGCGGTAGCAGCTGGTCAGAAAAAACGTGATATTTTCGTGGTAGATGATGCCTCAAATGATTCCACGCGCCGCTTGGCAGTTGAGTTGCTCGGAAAACAAAATGTATTGACTGTCCGGAGGAGTGGTAAGGCTCTTGCTGTCAAGAAAGCTGTCAAAAAATTCAATATCGAACGTGAGTACCAATGGCTACATGTCGCAGATGCTGATAGCATATTTTCGCCGGATTATTTCCGAATCTATCGCCGCAAACTGGATCCCCGGAAATACGCTGTCGCCGTCGGCTTTGTCCAGAGCCTACGCGGGAACTGGATCAGCACCTACCGGGCGCTAACTTATACCTTCAGCCAGCATGTCAATCGTCGTATCCAAGCCAAGCTCGGTATGATTTCGGTGTTTCCCGGCCCTATCACCTGTTTCCGTACAGATATCCTGAAGTATCTGGATTTCGAGGCTGATACCGTCACCGAAGACTTTGATATTACACTCCAGGTTCATCGCAAGAAGCTCGGTCGGATTGTTTATATTCCGCGAGCTATCAATTATACCCAGGATCCACAGACCCTACGTGACTTTATCAAACAAACTCAGCGCTGGCAGCGCGGATTTTTCCAGGGTGTCCGCAAATACCGAATCGGTTTGCGGGGACAACGTATCGATATAAGCCTCGGCTTCCAGATGATACAGACGCTGTTATTCATACTGCAGGTGGGTATTCTGCTGCCGCTGGTGCTTGTTACAACGCATCACTGGATAATCATCCCCGTCGCAATTGCAGCTGATTTCGTACTCAACAGCGCCATCGCTATCTGGGCATCTGTAGCGGCCAAACGCTGGACGCTACTTGGCGCTCTACCTTACTTCTACTTTTTACGCTGGGTAGAGATTATTGTTTATCTGACAGCATTCGTCGAAGTGATGGTATTACACCGCTTCCAGACGAACGCCAAAGGCTGGGCAACCGAAGGCCGTCGCTACAAGCTAGATGTGAGCGCCTTACAAGATATCGCCCACTAAGTGTTTTAGGTTTTCGTAACCCCGTCGAAACTGAAGTAGTACATCTGTCGATTCTGCATATAGGCGCCGGAGCACGTCTGGAGTGTTAACCTAGGTCGACCTTGGTACGAAAATATTGAGGTATCAGTCGGATCCATTGTCTGTGTGGTCTGGTAAGTGTAGGTAAACGCATAGCCGTTATCGGTAGATATGACAGCCTTTGCTCCTGGTACGATATGATGCAAATATGCAAAAACTTCCGGGCGATAATGGCCATAAATGAGAGTGTTCCCTTCTTGGTCATTCGGTTGGACGCTTGGCGTGGCGTACTGGGCCTTATCGAGTGTCAATGTCCAGGCACCGCTCTCTTTGTTGTAAGTGCCATCAATTACCTTGAGGTCGATGTTCATACTAGCAATATTGATTTCTACCGGCCTGCCAGTGATGGCTGAGGGCTTTAGGGCTACTTTGTGGATTATAATAGGCTGCGTTTGGGCTGCAACCTGGTGGTTCTGAAACCAGTAATACCCGAATGGAGCCATGACGGCAATACCGGCAGCTATGAGACCAATAGCCAGTACGCGACTCAGATTATGTAGTGTAGGTTTCATAATAGTTTCCCAGACTAGAAAGGGCGGGACTTATGCAGCCGCCGCCCTTGCTAGACCTAAGGACGAGCAATTAGTTTGCTTCGCTCTGCAGACGCGCCTTGCGGGCAACTACAGTAGCGACGACAAAGATAACGACGCCGCTTGCCAACAGACTTGCTGCTACGACAAAAAGCGGACGACTGCTACCAGTGTCTGGAAGCAAAGAAATGCCTGTTGCTACGTTGGTAGCTCCGAGTACTTTCCCGTACATGTGTCTCTCCTTAATTATATTAGGAGAATTGGACAAAATAGATCGCCAAACTCTCGCTGATATGCGATTATACATGAATAGTGACGTTTTGTAAATAGTATAGTATATAGTGCTTAAGCTAACTCCTTAAAGGTATTGACTATGTAGTGTTTAATGTTGTATAATCTCGGAAATCTGATGAATAAAGTGAAACATGGAGAATACGTGTGTTGAAGTTTAAAAAATACCTATTGGCAACAACAGCGATGGTTCTGCTCGGCCTAATATCGGGCATTGGCATTCAGTTAGCGGCCCTGGGTAGCAATTTGGTCGCTAACCCATCCACGGAAACTGTGAGCACGACGAACACGGCTCTTCCAGCAAGCTGGCAGAAGGACAAGTGGGGGACAAATACATCCACGCTAAGCTATACCACTGATGCGCACACAGGCAGCCACGGGCTTTCAGTGAATATTACGAAATACACAAGTGGAGACGCTAAATGGTATTTTGATGCGGTAAATGTCAAGCCAAGCACCTCATATACCTTTAGTGATTATTCAAAGGCTACCATCGCGTCGTCAGTCGTGGCTATGTATACCAGCACCGGCGGCGCTGTTACCTATGTCGATCTTGCTACCAGCATGGCCGCCCATAGTGCGTGGACCCAGAAAACCATTACATTTACTACACCTGCGAACGTCAAGACGATGACGGTTTTCCACCTAATCAAAAAGGTTGGCAGCCTCCAGACAGATGATTATAACCTCGCCGAGACAAACGCTCCCGTCACTGCCCCTACCGTCAACCTGACAACGCCAACGAACGGTGCCACGGTTGGTGGTGCCGTTAGTTTGACTGCCAGTGCTAGTAATGCTTCTACTGTCCAATACAAAGTGGATGGCGTGACTGTCGGCTCTCCGATCAGCGCCAGTCCCTACACATATACATGGGACAGCTCAACTGTTTCGAACGGCACCCACTCCATTTCAGCCGTAGCGTCCAACAGTAGCGGCACAGCAACTTCTGCCGTTAGTGTTACCGTGTCGAACGCCATGCCGGCACCGAGCGTGAGTTTGACTGCGCCTGCCAATAACTCCACGGTCAACGGTGCTGTCGTCTTAAACGCCTCCGCTACCAATACCTTGGGCGTGCAGTTCCAAATCGATGGTGTAAATGTCGGCTCAGAGGACACAACGAGTCCGTACTCATACACTTGGGACAGCACCACTATTGGCAACGGCACGCACGCTGTCAGCGCAGTCGCTCGTAACGCGAGTAGCACGGCAACTAGTTCTATCAGCGTCAATGTGAATAATGTAGCACCGAGTCCGACAGTTGTTATTACCGCACCTATAGCTAATAGTTCGGTTAGCGGACAGACGACTATCACTGCCAGTACGACCAACACCATCGGTGTTCAGTTCAAGGTGGATGGTGTAAATGTCGGTTCCGAAGACACCAGCAGCCCTTTCTCCTACTCTTGGGACACTACTAGCACAACCAACGCCAGTCATGTAATTACGGCAGTCGCTCGCAGTAGCTCCGGCCAATTCGTTACAAGTTCGCCGATAGCCATCACTGTCTACAATGCTCCAGCACCTATCGTTACCAACCTCGTGGCCAACCCATCCGTCGAAACTTCTGACGCTAGCAACCCACAGATGCCCGCATCCTGGGCCAACAACAAATGGGGTACCAACACAGTAATCTTCAGCTACCCAGTTGCTGGCCACAGTGGTACCGATGCAACCCGCGTAGAGATAACCAGCTACAGTAGCGGAGATGCTAAATGGTATTTCACACCAATACCGTCGGCCGCAACAACGACATACCAGTTTAGTGACTGGTATCGATCGAATACTCAGACAAGTGTCGTTGTTGAGCTTCAAAATGCCAGTGGTGGCCTCAGCTACCTGGACCTTGGTACCGTTGCAGCCAGTAGCACATGGACGCAGACTAACCTCACGTTTGCGACCAAGCCCGACACAGTGGCTTTGACCGTTTATCATCTGATAAGCAGTACCGGATACCTGGAAACCGATGATACTTCTGTTACCCAAGCCACACCTGCAGTCGATGGCAATCCTATCTCCAACAGCTCACTGGAGCTGACCAATGGCACCGCACCGGCCAGCTGGGTGCATAGTAGCTGGGGTACTAACACCGCCACCTTCCAGTATGTGAACGAAGGTCATACCGGAACCAAAAGCGTTAAGACGACTATCTCCAGCTACACAAGCGGGGATGCAAAGTGGTACTACAACCCAATCACACTCGAGAAAGGCAAACAGTATCGTTGGACGACTTGGTACAAGACCAACACTCGACCCCAGGCAGTTGCTATGTTCACCCGGGCAGATGGTAGCGAAGAGTTCTTCGGCATGCCGCAGCCCTTCCCGTCTAGTGACAGCAATACGGTCTGGCACCAGTATACTGATACCTTCATTGTGCCTAGCGACGCAGTAAGTGTCACAAACTTCCTATTCATCGCTGGCAATGGTTGGGTACAAGTGGATGACCAGTCGATGACTTCATACCAACCTGTCGGCTGGAATCGACCGCTTGTCACCCTGACATTCGATGACGGCTATGAAGGGAACGTTGCAAATGCCATCCCCGTACTCGATCAATACGGATTTAAGACGACTCAGTGTTTTGAGACCGCCGACCTCCAGGCAGACCCGGTAAATTCCAAAGCGAATGTCATGGCATTCGTAAATGACGGCCACGAGATCTGCTCGCACACAGTCACTCACCCCTTCCTATCGCGGCTCACAACCGCCCAAGTCGACCAGGAGCTTGCAGATTCGAAGACCTATCTTGAAAACCTGATAGGCAAGCCAGTTGTCAATTTCGCTAGCCCATACGGCGACTACAGTGAGAGCGTCAATACGGAAATCATGAAATACTACCAATCACACCGAACCGTCGATGAAGGCTTCAATTCAAAAGACAATTTCAATCTCTATCGCATCCGTGTTCAGAACATGACGCCCACCACAACACTCGCTCAGTACCAAGGTTGGATGGATCAGGCAAAAGCTGATAATACCTGGTTAGTTCTGGTGTACCACCGTATAACCAACGACGCACCCGAAGCTTTCGACACCCCAACAGCCGACTTCAAGCAACAAATGGCAGCCTTGAGCGCTAGCGGTCTGACCGTAAAAACCGAGCAAGATGCACTTACTGAACTCAAAGCTCAGCAATAGCACCCTATTCTGAGTCGTATAGCCAGAGCGGTATTCCAGCCGCCCGGCTGTCATGTACTAGATTGGTGAGTACAGCAGTATTTGGGTCTTCGCCCGGAGTCGTCTGCCAATACGACCAGTCTGTGCCCTCACTGGTGTTAGCTTTATTTTCGGCGAAGAGGTGGAGCGACACGTCGAAACCAGCCGCCTGAATGGTCAGTAGCTGTTCTAGTACACCGTTTAGCATGGCCTGGCGCTGTTGAGGACTCAGTGATACTGTTCGGCCGTTCTGACCAGCATACATCTGGTGAAAGCTACCAGTATTTACCCAGAGGTTGTTCGTGCCTAGGGCGTGGGCTACTTGCATTGCCAAATCGGTTCGTAGATATACTGTCGGATCGTAGACGCTACCAATCTGATAGGCAGGAGCTGCCCACGGGAAGCCCTGTAGCCCAAAACTATCGATCAGTCCCTTAGGGATATTCTGTACATATGGCACTAGGCTGGTGTAAGCACCACCACTCCAAGAATTAGCAGAAGGGTACGTTTCACTGTCGAGCATCAAGCTCACCTGACTACCAGGAAAATATTTTTTCTGTAACTGGGCCGTCCGAGTCACTACCGCTGCATAGACGTTGGGGTCGACGCTCCCCCATTCCGGCAGGTTTCCCTCTGGTAGTATTACCCACATACCCATGCTTGCATCACTAATTCCAAGACCTTGAAGGCGTGCATAATACGTGTCGAGCGCCGCATCATAGGCACCCGCCTGGTATTGCTGTAAATCTAATAGGCCATTTTCATCATTCGGCTCCATGAACACCAATGGCTTTATGCCAAAACGGGCAAATTCTTTGAGCTGGCTTGCTGTATCGGCAGCATATGACTTAGCCTGCGCAGGCGAAGATGGAGTTGGTACGAAGAAAGATACCCGGTCGATGACAGCGCCGCCGCAAAGTTGTTCGTACTGAGCCAACTTTCGAAGTTGGGGGGAAGCTGCAGCTCCAAGACCAACATGAATCGCATCGCCGCCTGTGCAATCGGCTGCCGCGAGTGCCCCACTGCCTATTGGCGAAGAGAGCATTTCTGACTTGGCTACACTGCCATGGGCACTGCCCGATTTAGGCGTTTGTTTCGGTGTCTGGGAGTGCTTCCGTGTCGTTTTGGCGCCCCCAAACACGCCTGCCCCGGGTGTTCCGATATTCATGCGAGTATTGGCGTATACCAGCCCGGTCACTAGCAAGCAAATACCGAGTGGAAGCATAAGTGGGATAAACTTCAGACCCCAAGTGTGTCTATGCTGTCTGCGCCCTACATGGTAGATCATCTTATGCTTATTATACGGTATAATTTTCGCTCATAAGCAACAAAGTGTTGTAGTATACGCACAATGCGAGTATAGGTCTCAAGCTGCAGACGATGTATAATGACCCCTGTTGCGGGTGTAGTACAACGGCTAGTATACAAGTTTTCCAAACTTGGGATCGGAGTTCGATTCTCCGCACCCGCACCATTGTAGACGAAGTGCTTCTAATAGGTCGTTTTTCATCTGTTGAGTCATTGTACTAACCTGTTCTAGCTGTGCTACAAAATGTTTAGTGTTGTCACGCAAGGGTAGTAGCCACTCGTTAGGTGTTAACTGTAGTTTTCCGTCTAATAACACAGGGTTCTGACCGATTGCCAGCAGTATTTCTTTCTTATCGGCAATATCGCCGTTTACGAACTTAGCGTTGGCGTTCATGAACTTACTAATCAGACCAGTCATGTAGTCGTACCAGTTTTCGGTATGCTCATTAGTGGTAGCCTGCTGCTTATGCAGTTCTTTAAGCTCAGCCTTAAGCTTAGCGGACTTTTCAATAAAGGCATCTTCATCTATGAGTTTACGAGTAGACATATCCAGTAGCGTGTCGTACTGGTCTTTTAAGCTCTTAATGCCTGTTTCCTGCATATCTTCTACACTCTTACGCTCTGGAATGTCGGCTTGTGCCATCTGGTTAATGGCGTCCATGCTCCAATCGTAGAGTTCTGGGACTAGTTCCCAATTATTCAGCTCATCTACGCATTCTTGAAACAACTCATCTTCTTTTTTATAGCCATAGGTTTTCTGGTTACAGGGGCGTTTGCCAGTGCAGTGGTAGTAAGTGTACGAGCGCGTGACACCGCTTGAGTATTGGCGTGTCTTGTTCTGAGCCGTAATCATGCAATCGCATTCGCCACAGCGAATAAAGCCCCTGAGTACAAATTGTTTCCGCGTCACAAAGCGTTTGCAGCCGTGCTGACCTAAAAGCAGCTGTACACGGTCATATTCACCTTGAGTAATCATTGCAGGGAAACTAGCAGGGTATAACTTCTCGTCGTCAAATGGATCGGGAACCCAGCCAGCATAACGGACATTACGAAACATTTTGTAAAGCGTAGCACGGGCTAAAGGTTTGCCACCACGCTTAATGGTTTTTATACCCTTATCAGTCATGACTGTCTTTTCACGAACTAGGGTACGATAATGCCATTCGTCGTTCATTATATTGAGAATCTGAATTACGCTATATTCGCCACTTAGATAGTAGTCAAAGGCTTGGCGTATGAGCGGCCAACGCTCGGCATCTTTAATAACGGTCTTTTTTTCTTTATTGTTTAAGTAGCCTTGTGGGGCAAGACCAGTTAAGCCACCTAGTTTACGTTTTTGCTCGTTACCACGCTTAACATCTTTACTTAGCTTGGCCGAGAAGTACTGTGACTGGCTCATAGTCATTTGGAGCATCATGATGCCCTCTGGTGAGTTATCAAAGCTGAAACTGGCGAACTTGAGGTCTTTAATGGTGCCTTTGCGGATACGCCACGTCAGTGATGAGGCGTCCACTTCATTACGGGATAAGCGGTCTGGGTGCCAAGCTATAATGCCGTCAGCTTCACCGTTATCTAGCATCTCTAGAACTTTCTTAAATACATCACGTTTATCTGGTTCAAAGGCACTTTTACTCTCGTCTAGGGTTTTTACGATATTCAGATTTTTGAATTGTTCTTCGCACTTATCTATCTGTGCGTCTTTAGACAGCACCTGCTTTTCTTCGTCCTCGGTAGACTTACGTACATACAGTACGTAACGTAGCTTATTGGTCTTATCGTTTGGGTAATCACTCATATTATTGTTCTTTCTCGCTGTCATCAAAAAGGACAGCATGGCTGTTTCCGCTTCCAGTCGCTAATCGCTACTTTCTGCACCATGCTGCCCTTGATGAGCAGAAACAAAAAATACGACTAGCGTAATTACTGGTGGGCGGAAACATTACTATTATATATTGTTAAAAGTTGTCCGTATAGCCATTTTCTTAATGGCGCACCACTCGGTCTACCTATTTAGTTTGGTCTGGGAACCACTGTGGGTAGATGAGCTTGCTACGCTTATCGCCGAACTCAGGTGCCTGTTGGATAATCAGACCACTGGCTTCAAGCTGAGGCAGGATTTCCTTACGTAGATAGGTTTCGGGAAGCGTAGTTTTTTCTAGGTTTAGGTAGTAGCGGGAAAGCTGCTCACGGCTCACGCCGAGGGCGTACTGTGCTTTAGGATTGGGTTCCCGCACTTCGTAGTAGACGGGTAAGATATACGTCTTATAGAAGTGAATGGCAGTTGGCGGTATGCCTAAGCTCTGGCTTTGTGAGAGCTGTTCCCATAGTTCAAATGCTTGGTCAATATCAGCCTGATTCGCCACTATAGAGCCATCTGTCTGCTTGCGGTGCCACAGATTCATTAACGCAATTACCTTGATGAGCTGTTGCAGGTGTGTAAAGTCACGAGTATGGCGGTGTTTGAGCTTTGTGAAGCTAGTGTAAAAACGTTCCTTAATCGCATCGTTATCGGGCAGCTTAACGTACTCCACGTACTCGTCACGGATTGCTAGGATACGATCCTTGAGAGCTACCCGCTCTGGCTGTGTTTCCAGCCACTCGCTGTAGGCTTTTGCATCAGTACCACGCTTGTTCTGTAGTTCAATCGCTGCCTTTAATTTTGCCTGACTTGGTTCGGGGCTGAGTAATATCGCTCTGGTAGCTTCTTGCTCGTCCAGACGTAGCCCCGCCGAACAAAATACTGTTGCTGGGTATCCTTGCAGAATAATCAGCTCGGTGCGGTTCCCACCTGACTTATTCTTATTGGTAATGCGGTAATTTATTTCCCAGCTATCGTGCGAAAGTATGGGGCGCAGTTTAGCCTGTAAAGCGGGATTATTCTGTTCCAAGAACAACAAAATCTTACGCTCAAATGAGATAATTTTGGCACCACGCTCCTCGTCTTCTTCGCCCTCGGTGTAGTAAAAGGACGTGGGGCTGGCACCACTGGATTCTATCTTGTCTTCTTCGGGGAATAACTTGGCAATTTCGGTGGTAATATAAGTTTTACCCGATGAGCTAGGTGCGTTAAAGCTGACGTTAATCTGCGAATCGTGGGTGTAGGCCGAGAGCATACAGTAGAACGTAATCAGCTTACATACGTCATCTTCTTTAATAGTCAGTCCGAGTACGTGCAGCAGTTGCTCCACCGATACTTCGGGGTAGAGCTTATGGTCTAGCCCGTTCAGTGCATCACGCACTTGGTCTTTAGTCGTCTCAGTTTCAGGATTCATTTTCATATTCCTCATTTAATTGCTGCTGTAGTTTCAGACCGACTAGGCGCAGGATTGCACGGCCAGCGGCTTGTGCTTTTTCGTTGTCGTAGTCCAAGTTGTGGTGCTTCTTCAAGATTGCTTGGAGCTTGGTAATACTGTCCTCGCTAATTCTCGTCATGCGACACCCCGCTCGAAATCATAAGCATCAAATGTCTTTATGCCTTCGTCATCACTCGTTAAGTTTGATGATTGTGTTGGACCCTGCTTGTTTGTCATGGTCATTGTCTCCTTGGGATTCAAAAATGCCCGCTTAATTTATTACGAGCTTTTTGTACCACGAGCCTTTGGCAGAAAAGTTTTCTGTCAGTTTTTCAGATAGCGAGATGCAATCTGAAATCGCCAGTCATCGCAACTTATTAAGTCGCTTACACCTGCTTCAGCCTTAATTTTTCTGTTAATTGCAGCTACTAATTCCCGAGCTTTTTTCTTGATTTCCTGTGGATAAATATCGCCCCTAACAGGGTAGATTTCACGAATTGCTACTGCTTTTGGAAAGGTATTGACATAAAATATAGCTCGCATAATTTGAGCTTGTTTACCCTCATTTTTCTTACCGTGTTTGTTCTTCTGAGCAATGATAATTACTTTTTGCCCCATAATATTTAACACGCCTGATGCTGGATCATAGCTGGTCTGTTCTACTCTGATACGATTTGCATCCACGAGACGTAAGCTCTGTTTTTTGATAGCATCAACAGACTTTGTGAGGGTACTGAACCCATGAGCCTCACAGAACTGCTGAAAACGGTCATAGTCAAATCCGACCACATACCAGATATTGTCATACAGACGAAGTGCTGGGTCAGCAGTATCCCAATTACTCCACATACTCCATCCATGTCGTTCCATAGACTCCCAGTGTTGGTCACGGTAAAAGTTTTCTTTCCAAATGGTATGGATAGCACCTACCTGCGTCAGTGTAGTTAAGGCACGTTCTTCACGAACGATGTTCTTGAAGTTATCTGTTTTGGATAACTTGTCGTCCCAATCAAACTCCCAGAGTTCTTCTACGAAATCTGAGCCATTCATATGTAGTTGGTTTAACTTGGAGACTACAACTTGTAGCAACTCATGATTATCTGTCATCAGGGGTAGTATAACCTGTCAGGCAAAAGTAACTCAATTGTTCATGTCTAAGGCTAGAGGCGCGCAGGAATTGCTTAATGGTGCTAGGATGGAGTCGCTATGGCTTTACTGATTATTCTGCTAGTTACGTTCCTTGTGACCGTCCATGTCACTAGGCGTAAAAAGCATGTTCCACCAAAGTAACCGAGAAACAAAAGCAAGATAACGAGCTGATAACCGTGATTTTGCCGACTATCAACAAAG
>JBBQTW010000005.1:0-27849 GCA_038234505.1 Saccharimonadales bacterium (SeqCode)
GTTAGCTATAGTATATCGTAAGCAATAGCGTAATTAAGTCTTCGGGGGGAATATGTTTGGGCACCAAGACGAACCAGTACAACCAACTACAAGTGAACAACCGGCGGCTTCGCCCGCTCCAGATACATCGGTCGCCGCACCGACCAGTTTCGGTCCGAGCCCAACTGTCACACCGGTGAGTGATACCAATTACTTACTCGATGCCCAGGCCGATGACGGCCAGACCGGCGCTCCAGCCGTCGCCACCAGTGACTGGTCAGCCCCAGCGCCTGCTGAGCCGACAACACCAGAAGTAAGCACAGCCGCGCCAAGCGCTCCAGCGCTCGATGCCCCTGCCGGTGGTTCTGATGCGCTTCTAACTCTCAAGCAGCAGGCCCTCCAGCAGCTGTCACCACTGGTTGACCAGCTAGAACAGTCGCCCGAGGAAAAATTCCGGACCACCATGATGATGATTCAGGCTTCGGATAATCAAGAGCTACTCCAGTCTGCCTATGATGCCGCCAATCAAATTCCCGATGAAAAAGCCCGCGCTCAAGCCCTGCTCGATGTTATCAACGAGATAAACTACTTCTCGCAGTCGCACGGCAAGTAGGCCGCACCCTGGTTATAGCTGCCGGGTATTAGACTCGCTGTTTGCGGAGCCGTAGCTCAAATAGTGCTGCAAAACAGAGTGATGATGCCAAGAAAATTGCTATCGTCTGCCCGGGACCAGTATTGGTCAAATCTGTCGATGCACCGCTCGCCTGCCCACTACCCGTGCCCGTCGTGCCAGTTGCATTGCTAGTCGTCGGGCTAGTTGTGGAGCCAGAGCCAGTAGTGGCGCTGTTCGTCTGAGCTGTCGAGGTGTTGTCGCTGCTGCCCGAGTCACTGGTCAATGACTTGGGGGCGGTGGGCGTCTTCGGCTGGGTAGGTTTTGAGGGTGCCTGCTGCGATGTGCCGACCACAGGTTTAGTTGTACTCGTCGTATGGGTCTGGTGCCAAACCCAGCGAACAAATAGTACTGCAAGCACGATAACAATCAATACCGCTAATACTCGGGTCAGCCAGCGCGCGACGCGGTTACCATTGCTAGCGTTACCGTCATAATACGGCTGCAAATCTGCCGGAATAGTTGGGTTCTTTTGACGATTGGTCGGAGTCATGGTATTAAGTATAGCCGCTCGCGGTGGCTATGCAAGCTCCAGCGGTTTGTTATGATGGAGGCGTGAAACTGTCTCGAATCAATCGAATTCTGCTTGTGCTGATTATTGTTATCGACGGCTACATCGTTTTGGCGCCACTCCTGCCGATGGTGAGTTTCTGGTGGCGCAGTCATGATGGCCACCGCCAGCAACAGCTTACCAGTCAGCTGCACCGGCCCACAGCACAGTCCACCACACCAGCCACTACGCACCCCAACGGCGTAATTATCCCCAGCATGCTGCTCAACCAGCCCATACTCGAGGGCCCCGTGAGCCAAACCTACGCCATCCTCAACCACGGTATCTGGCGCTGGCCCCAGGGTAGCACACCTGATCAAGGAGGCAATACGACACTCATCGGCCACCGATTTACGTATACCCAGCCACAAGGCGTGTTGTACTATCTGAACAAAGTAAAGATAGGCGACGAAATCGGTGTCTGGTGGAGCAATAAACTGTTTGTATACAAGGTGCGCGATATCCGCGAAGTACAGCCCACAGAAACCTCTATCGAAGCCCCGACGACCGATGCGCGCCTAACTATGTTTACCTGTACGCCGCTGTGGCTGCCGCATAACCGCCTGGTCGTCGTCGCCGGATTGGAGCAAAGCTAATATGAGCGAAAAGAAGAAATTTTGGCTACTGTTAATCATATTGCTGGCGAGTATTGCCCTGCTCTACTACCTCGATCACAGCTCGCAGCAAGTCTTTCTCCAGCCTTAAAAAAGACCCGGACATGAAAATACCCCTCTGCTTACGCTAGTTTCGCCCTGGATGGACGAGACCTGCGCAAGCAAGAGGGGTCGCCGGACATCCGACACTGCGTGACCAGAGATCACACTGTGCCGGACACCCAACTTGTGAAGTAAACGCTTCACCTCGTAGCACCGGAATTTCCGATGACTTTACGACCAAATGGGTCGCTCATTGTTCATTCATGGGCGAGCGTTAGCTGCTCGTCTTGTTCGGAATTCCGAACCGCGTGTTGAATTGTGCGGTGTGGGAACTGCCATCCTCGGTTTGGTACGTCAGGCTGATGCCCTTGTTCTGACTGGCACCGAAGCCATCGGTGTGTCGTGGCGTAGCCGCCCCGATACGGATAACCAAAATCGGTTCGTTCCCATCCTTGTCGAGTGGCTTCAGGACGTATCCTGTTGCCGAGCTCAGGCTGGACCGATTCTTGGCCATCCACACTCCCATTCTCGAACCCGATGGGGCCACGAAGGCTCCGCCGAATTGAGGCAGAGAGTAACCGTCGAGCTTCGTCAGTCCGACTCCCATGATGCGCACAGAGTGCGTTCCACAGTTAGTGAGCTGGACCATGAAGGTGTCGAGCGGCTTGCCGAGGTTGTTCAGGCCGACGGTGAGCTTCCTCGTGTTAGTGAGGACGCCTCCCGGGTTCGCCTTCGCGTGCGCCAGATGGCGGCACACCTGAAGTGTGGTGTTCAGATGATCTGGAGGATCACCCTTGCCCACGGTCTTCGAACCACAGCCAGACAGCAGCAGTACCAGAACCGCACAAAACGCGACAGGCAGTCGCGCACGTGGGATAGTCCCAGTCACTTGATTGCCACCTCCCAGTACTTCAGGGCGCATGTCGTCCCCTTGCAGGTGGGCGGCGGTGCAGCGACCCGCGCGGAGATGAACAGCTTCGACGAGCTGGTGAGCGTCGTGCCATTGCCCCCAGCGCAGAAGCGGTGTTTGTGACCACCCTGATCCAGGTTGTAGGCCAGTTTGGTCGCGCCACCGTACTTCATGGTCGTCGTGATGCCTCCCACGGGGCTTGTAGCACCGACTTCAGCCGTGAAGTTCACGCCTGCGCCGATACCGAAACCGGTTGTGGTTCGGTTGTTCATGAACACGACCGGTGTCCGTCCCTGTGTGCAGGGCACGAACCTGGTCTTCGGCGTGTGCACGACACCCGTCCAGCGGCCCGAGGACTTCGGGTCACACTGCAGGGCGCCGCCGCTTGCGAATCCGCCGTAGTAGGACGGGTTGTAGCAGGTCCACGAGCTGCTCACAGAGAGCTCCGGCTGGATGGTTACTGCCCGAGCCGGGTGCTTCTTGGTCGAGTGCAACACCTTGTCGACATGGAAGTCGGATGTGTCCTCGATAGTCAAGCTCCCGCTGGCTCCGTAGCCGCCCTTCGTACCACCGATGGTGGCCTTGATTGATCCCGCGTCACTAGACGACACCGTGTATGGGTCGGTGACGTGCGGACCTACCTCGGCGAACATGACCTCCGGGTGAACGAAGAAAGCGCCGAAATCCGGTAGCCCAGTCTCGACCCCCATCGAACGGCTCGCAACCTTGGTTTGCGCACCGGCGAAAAGCGTACGAGCGGGGACGTAGTGTCCCGAAGCTGGCACGTGACTTGCGCGGTACGGCATGGTGTAGACGCGAACCCAGAAGTTGCCCGAGGAGGTTCCCCAGGGGTGCAAGTTCACATCCAGGTTCAGGTAGCCATTGTGGTGCTGTGCGAACGTCCGCAGGCGGCTGCTCTTGCAGAAGCTGAGCCCAAAGCCACCCTTCTTGTTCGTCCGTCCCTTGTCGAGGGCGTGGGGCGAGTTGTGCAGGGTGACGAAGACGCCGAAACGCTTCAGGCCCGAGCCGTCACGCTTGGTGGCCTTGCCGGACACCGTGATGTGAGAGCAGGACTGCGCGTGTGCTGGCGCGGCAGACATGGTGATGACAGAACTCACCGCCGAAGCGACGAGCAGCGTCAGTGCGAGGAACCAGAACATCACCCGGTGGGTGAGGCGCATGTCCAGCGACTGGCGCTTGCATGTGAATGAACTTGTCATGGGGGGGCCTCCTTCTGAGGTAGTTCCCGAGAGCGACAACCATTGTCGTTCCCCGTTCGACACGAATGTCGAGGCATAACGAGTACTATTATACCACTTTTGTCAAGTGTAAGCAATACGTTTAAGCTTGCGCTTTACATAAAAAACAGGCGAGATAATATTCTCGCCTGTTTCATCTGTTAACTAGTATTAGATGGCTACTTCGCCCAAGGGCTACATCATGCCGCCCATGGCACTCATGTCTGGGGTAGCGGCCGATTTTGGTTCAGGTACTTCTACTACTAATGCACCCATAGTCATGGCAGTACCGGCAATAGAAACGGCATTTTGGACGGCCTGCTTGGTAACAGCGACAGGATCCACCACACCGACACTCTTGAGGTCAACAAGCTTGGTTGGGTCATTTACGTCGACACCCTGGCCGGGTTTAGATTTTTTAACCTGTGGTAGCCATTCGTCTGGGTTTTCGCCGGCATTGTCCAGCAAGATGCGGAACGGTTGCTCCAGGGCCTTCTGCAGCAGTACGCCACCTGTAAAGATAGAGCCCTCACCCTTCAGTTCCAAATCAGCCAAGTTCACAAGCGTCACACCGCCACCAGGTACGATCCCTTGGGCCAGGGCGGCTTTTACAGCGTGGACGGCGTCGTCGACGCGGTCTTTCTTTTCATTAATCTCGGTTTCGGTAGCCCCGCCGACTTTTATGACGGCGACTTTGCCACTGAGAGCTGCCGCGCGAGCATCTAGATTGCCTTTGTCGTACTCGCTTTTGGCACCGTCGGACTGGGTACCAATCTGCTTGATACGAGCATTTACCTCAGCTGGCGAACCATTGCCTTCGATAATCGTGGTTTCGTCTTTGGTGACGATGACCTTGCGAGCCGAGCCCACGACGTCTAGGTCAACATTTTCAAACGTCATGCCGCGGTCGTCGGTGATAACTTCGGCACCGGTCAGGATAGCGATGTCATTCAGGATATCTTTGCGCTGGTCACCAAACTTTGGTGCCTTAATAGCCACGGTGTTAAACACACCTTTCAGGCGGTTCAATATCAACGTACCGAGCGCTTCGCCCTCGACATCATCGGCGATAAGTACCAGGTCTTTCTTGCCAGCCTGGGCTAGCTTCTCGAGCAACGGTAGAAACTCCTGGATCGAAGTAATCTTCTTGTCAGTCACCACGATAGCCGGCTTGTCGTAGACCGCTTCCATACGGGCAGTATCGGTCACCATATACGGGCTCACGAAGCCGCGGTCGAAGGTGAAGCCTTCGACAACTTCGCTCTCGAGTGTCAGGCCTTGGCCTTCTTCCACCGTCACCACGCCGTCGCGGCCAACTTTGTCGATAACATCGGCGATAAGTGCGCCAATTTCAGCGTCCCCGGCAGATATAGTAGCGACTTCGGCCACACGGCCCTTTTTGCCCTGAATATCCTCAGCCATACCGCTGAGTTTGCCAATAACATCGGCAGCGGCGGCCTCCAGCCCCTTGCGCAGCAACATCGGGTTGTGGCCTGCAGCGATAAGCTTGTTGGCCTCAGCGAGGATATGATACGTCAGCACCGTTACGGTAGTGGTACCGTCACCAGCGACATCGTTCATCTTACTGGCGGCTTGTTTGATAAGTTCGGCACCGACTTTGTAACCCAAGGTCTCGTCGTCGACATCGGCGATATCAACACCTTTGGCTACACTAACACCATCGTGCGTCACGGTCGGGCCACCATAGCTTTTGCCGATAACCACGTTGCGACCCTTTGGCCCCATGGTCGTCTTTACGGCGTTGTATAGGATCTCTGCTCCACCCAGTACTCGGCGGCGGGCATCATCATCATAAAATACTTTCTTAGCCATAATTCCTACTTCCCTACCGTTGCGAGGATATCTTCCTCTTTGACCAATATGTATTCTTCCTTGCCTACTTTGACCTCTGTCTGGCTGTAGCTTTTGTAGACAATTCGCTCGCCAACTTTTACACCTTTTACAGCTGGGCCCACGGCTACAACAACCGATGTCTTCGGCTTTTCCTTGGCGCCTTCTGGCAGATACAATCCGCTGGCAGTCTTACTTTCGGCCTCTTCGGCCTGGGCGACCACATAATCACCCAAAGGTTTGAGTGCAGAACTCATATAAACATCCTCCATTACCGACTGAATAAGTACGGGGTTCACACTTCTCGCACAAGTGTTAATCCCGGCTACACGCGTGTAGCTCTAGCACTCATACTACTCGAGTGCCAACACCCCTGTCAAGCTAACTAGTAAGCTGTGGGTTCAACTTCAGGATTTGTAGAAATCGTGCGTTGTGGAATGGTATTCATATTGACTAGTGCGACTTTAATGGTGTCTGCTAATGGCAAAGAATCATCGACCCTGCGTCTCACTTGCTGTTGCCACTCGCGAGGGTGAAGGTCATCATAAACATCTTGCTCGCCTTTTTTGCCCGCACTTTCGTACTCTATAATCGCCTCTTCCGATACAACATACCGGGAAACTGAATCGTCACTGTGAGTGATAGCCAAAAATATTTCTGGCGGCAACAGCCCTATGTTTTTCGATTCGGAGTCCTCAGGGTCAATATTTGGCAACTTACCCTGCTTATCTACAGGTACATAAACAACCAGTTCTTTGTCACCTTCTTGTTCGTATACGTCCCCAGGTACCCACTTCAATGTTACGGTTTCGGGTAGTATATCGTCCTTTATAAAACCATGCAGTGCGTCGGGTACGGTGTATAGGCCGTATTCTTCGTCTTCACCGCCGGCAAGCTGTCTTTTTTCAACAACCGCCTCTGTTGCTTCATCCTGCCGTGCCCGCCAAATAACAACGCGAACAGCGTAGTTAATAAGCGCTCGTCTAGCCTCGCGAGCTTTTTCCAAGATATCCCCAACACCCTCAGCGTTTAATTGCTGTTGCATCTCATCACCAAAATTTTCCGGACGTACACTCATATGTAAGTACATATAATAACAATTAACAGCCCACTTGTCAATTAATTCCGCTGGTGGTATTATGCTGTCAGTCCTATTCGACCTACCCCAAAGGAACGAACGTGGAAGTACAACAGCACAACGAAGTGCCCGGAACCGTCATGTTGCCGCACGGTGGCCTGAGTGAGCGTCAGCTTCGCTTGCTTTTCGGCAGAATCCGTCAGCACCCCCAGATCATCTGCGCCCAGCGGATCGATCACCACATCGCAGTACTCATCGACGTCGGCGCCCTCACCGGCACGCTCGCCGATCAGTCCTCAGGACTGGTGTTGGCATTCGTCAAGCGCAAGGTAGAGAACGCCAAAACCGTTCGCAAGCTGTCCCGCAAGGACCTCGTGCGAGTGCGCTGACCACAGCCTGACGGCAATCCCACAAGCTTCCCCCAGGACATCCACCAGGCGGTGAGGCGAAGATCATACTTCGATCCTCACCGCCCGGTGGATGGCAGGCAGATTAGATTCAAAGAACCAAGCTTGAGCTCCCCAGCTCGCCCAATTCCCACAAATCTTCTCTGCTTGCCAACCTACCCCAAATTTTGAATTCTCTAATAAACCCCGCCATGGGGTTTTGTTATATAAAGCATAAGCTGCCTAACTGCTACGTGCCGTAAAAATTCCTACAGTAGCGATACTCTATAATTAACGGATATGTCCGCCACCATCAATACCACCGTCCTCATGTCCGGCCCCGACTTTTTCGACGACGGCCAGGCTATTAACCCATTTATGACGCAGTCCGAGCCGATTGATCTGGCGAAAGCTAAGGCCGAGCACGATAATATCCGCAAAGCTCTCCAGTCCGCCGGCGTTACAGTTATCAAAATTGACCCCCCGTCTAGCTGTCAAGACGGTGTTTATAGCGCCAACTGGGCGCTGGTGCGCGGCGACAAGGCCATCCTAACCGCTCTACCTGGCCCCAGACAGGCCGAAACCCCATATGCAGCAGAAATGCTGGTCCAACAGGGAAAAACCGTCCTACGGCTCCCAGATGGCTGCCGCAACGGCTGCACTTCGAGCTCATGTGCGTTTTCTCGTCGAGAAACGGACCAAGCCGTATCAAAGTACGGTGAAAGGAGTATCGCAGACGAAAAACGTGCAGGAGTCGAAGAGTTCAGAGGGGTTGACGGCTCTGCCGACAAGCTGGCCGAGCGGTGCGGTCCGTTGCGGTTCAGTGGTCAGGGAGATGCCCTCCCCTGTGGCAATCTGTTATTTTGCGGCTCCGGCTACCGTTCAGACGTCGCAGCCCAGGAATTCGTGGCTAAACAGCTGGGGTACCAGCGTATCCAGTTGCGGACCGTACCCCTGTTGGGCGACGACGGTAAAGAAGTTATCAACACCGTGTCTGGCTGGCCGGACAGCTTTTATTACGATATCGATTTGGCAATTTCTATCCTACGCGGCCCTACCAATGGCCAAAAGGGCCTCATCGCCTGGTGCCCCGAGGCGTTTACCCCCGAAAGTCAGGCCACACTGCGCGCCCTCACAGAGGTAGAAAAGATAGAAGTCTCACTGGCCGAAGCCCACGGCGCCTTCGCCTGCAACCTGGTTTCAACGGGCGAGGTCGTTATTATGAACGATGCTGCACCCCAGTTAGCCAGCGATATCGAGGCCCACGGCCTCCGCACCATCCGCCTCAATAACCCCGAGCTCGGCAAGGGCGGCGGCAGCATCCGCTGCACCACCCTCACCCTCGACAATCGGTAATTATTCCTGGACCGGCTTTTTACCAGCGTGCTTCAGCGCGTCGTGCGCGGTGGCGATTTCGTCCCACTTATCTTCTATCACCCGGTCGCGGTTGCTGTCATCTTGTTTTAGATGGCGCAGTTGGGCGGCTTTCGGACCATTGCGCTCAATAGTCTTTTCGTGGCCCTTGCCCAGTAGCAACACCGTATCACTAGCCTTGCGAGCCCGCTTAATAGCAAACGCAATTGCTTCCGTGCGGTCGTGCACCAAGAACAGATTTCGTTCGCGCACCTTGCCGGCTTTCTCGGCCCCTTCGGCTATCTGGTTCATGATCTCGTTGCCGTCTAGATCGCGGTCATCCTCTTCGGTCACAATCACTTCATCGGCGTACTGGCCGGCTAGCTCGCCCTGCACTACCCGCTTGGCTTCATCGCGCCGCCCAGCCGAGCCGAACATTACGATAAGCTTGCCCTTCACCACCGGCCGCAGGTCTTTGAAAATCTTTTCAAAACTATCCGGCGTATGAGCATAGTCAACAATAACGCTGAATGCCTGGCCCTCGTCGATAGTTGTCATGCGGCCTTGTACATCTGTCAGCGCCGCAACTCCCCGCTCGATTTCGCCCTTCGTCAATCCCACGGCGCCACCGACAGCCACGGCCGCCAGCGAATTGGACACATTAAAACTACCGGGGATATTGCAGACGATTTTGTACTCATCATCGCCAGCTTTGGCGGTGTAGTGGCTACCCCCGGGCGTCAGTTTCACGTGGACGGCCTGCAAATCACCCTGCTCTACCCCGTACATGATTGGGTTTACGGAGTCCTTGGCAAATAGTTCAGCGCTCGGGTCCTCGGCGTTGATAATACCCACCTGCATGCCCTTTTTGTTCTTGCTGGCAAGTTTGAACAATTTTCGCTTCGCACCCACATAGCGCTCAAAAGTTTTGTGATAATCCAAGTGTTCATGGGTCACGTTTGTCATCACCGCTATGCTATATGGCACGCCCCAGACACGGTTTTGGGCCAGCGCATGGCTGGTCGTCTCGAGAACTAGCCAGTCAATGCTATGCGCTTTCATCCATTTGAGCCGTTGCATAAGCTCACGCACGGGTACATTCGTCATATGGTGCACCTGAGGCCGAATGTCGTCGTTCACCCCGTAAGCCACGGTGCTCATCAGCCCAACATTATAGCCGGCCTCCTGCAGCATACGGTGAATCATAAAACTTGTCGTAGTTTTGCCATTGGTGCCAGTCACACCGATAACTTTCATATGCCGCGCCGGGAAACCATTCAGCACGTTCCAAAACACCGCTTCCAGCAAATGCCCCGTCGGCTCAATAGCCTGGAACAGTCCACTCGGAATTAGTTTCTTCACCAGTCGTTTCGGATTCATCACCTCCTAGTATACAAAAAACGGACCCGGAGGGCCGTTTTGTATTTCTAAGTCAGCGACACCTAGCGGTAGATCGACTTGCGAATACTGGCGATCAGCTTAACTGGCAGTTTCACTTTGCTGCCAATCGCCTGATGACGAGCGCTGTCTTCTGTCTGGTGATTTAAATGCATGATTACATGGTCGAGGCGGTTCACCTGAGCCCTGCTGGCACGGTGGCCTAATGCATGCTGGGCGATCGTCCAATCGTTATTACCGGAGCGTAATGAAACCACATTGTGGGCGTTGCCCATCCCAGGATTGAGGTGGGGTTTCGGGGCCAGAGATTTACTAGCTGCGACGTTGTACGCGTGTTGATGGCCACCCTGTCCACCTTTTTGCTTCGGCAGCAAGTCCACGATAGTCGAGTGGGCATCATGATTGCCGGTCCTGGCAGCGACGGCGAACAGTGCTACGGCACCGATCGCAACTCCAATAGCTGCCAGGCGCCCGTTGCGCTTCCGAAGCTCCTCGGGGTCGCGCTGTTCACGCGAACTGCGGCCAGCACCGGAGGCTATCAGGATAGCCTCGTTTTTGATGCTGCGCTGGCGGGAGCGCATGCGTTCCAAGAAGCCTGCACGATGCCGCGGGCGCAGGCTATTGTCGCTCTTCATAAAACTATCGAGGGTGTTTGGCTGGATAGTGGGAGTCGGCTGCTGGCCGTTTGCTGGGACTCTGGCAACGACCGGTGTTTGTGACTTCTCATTTTCTGACATGGCGGCGGCTGGTTCTGTGTCTAGCTCTGCGGCAATTGGCTGCGAGGCGACTGCGGCGACAGCCGCCACGACCGGCATGTGGTTTGCAGTCGGTACTAATGCAATTTTGGAAGATGTTTTTTTGGCGCGCTTGGCAGCTTCCGTATTACGACGGACTTCAGCTTCTAGGCGACGCTGCTCTTTGGAGTCGCGGATATGTTTGGTGTGAGGCGACATGTCCACGCCCTCGTCGGCAAGCTGCTTTATAGCGCGGCTGCGATACTCTTTGCCAAGTGAAGGCACTCTATCTGTGGCCCGACTACCATAGCCATCACGAAATCGCAGGATTGAGGCGGTTGCGCCTATTTTCTGCTCAATTGTGGTTAGGCGTTCTAGACGAGACGCATCGCTCTCTGTTGTATTTACACGATGGCTTCCCTCGTAAGCTGGGATAAAAGTCTCTTTGGCGCTACTTTTGTGGCCCGCAGAAATAGAGGATTTGGTTTCAATAGCTGAGCTCGTCAGTGGCGGGCCAGCAGCACGGGTTACCCATTTACGCTGCGACTCTAAGTCTACGTGTCGAACGATATCTGGCTGGGTAGGCCCAGGGGCATCTGATGCAATAATAACAAGTTCCGGCTGGTTCGCGGCGCCTAAAATATCGGTTTGACTAGTGTGTAAGGCTTGGTGGTCGAGTAATTCTGTCATGAAATATGTTTAGTTGAACTAGCTAATATTGTAGCAAGTTATTGCATATTTGTCAATGGTGCGTTCACTCTTAGTCATTTTTTTACGGCACTCTTGTATCTGTTATGCTGATGATGTGAAAATTCTTGGGGTAGAGACTAGTTGTGATGAAACCGCCGCTTCGGTGGTGGAGCTGACAGATATCGCTGTCGGCGCGACGCTGTTTAGCAATGTCGTGGCTAGTAGTATGGATTTGCACGTTCAGTACGGGGGTGTGGTGCCAGAGATAGCTGCGCGCAGCCATATTGAGTCGATCCTACCAGTGGTGAAGCAGGCGCTAAGTGACGCCGAATGTGAATGGGGGGATATCGACGCTATCGCGGTGACCTACGGGGCTGGTCTTGGGGGCAGCTTGCTTGTCGGGGTTCTGACAGCGCGGACGCTGGCGATTGCTCACGACAAGCCGCTGCATGCCGTTAACCACGTCGAGGGCCATGTCTACGCCAACTTTATCAGCGGCGGCTCCCCTGCCCTGGCGAACTATCAGTTTCGGACACCACCGAAGTTCCCGATGTTGGCGATTATCGTATCTGGTGGCCATAGCCAACTGGCCCTTTTCCGCGACCATTTCGACTACACCCTGCTGGGGCAAACCCAAGATGATGCTATCGGCGAAGCGTTCGACAAAGTGGCCAAAATTACCGGACTCCCCTACCCTGGCGGTCCGAGCGTGGCCAAAGCAGCGGTAGACGGTAACGACCACGCCTTCGTACTACCGAAGGCGAAACTGGACGGCAAATACGACTTTAGTTTCTCTGGGCTCAAGACAGCCGTTCTACGCCAAGCGCAGGCGATGATCGGTGAGGATTACCGATTTGCGTCCAAAGACATCCCAGAGCGCCTGTCAGAGGCTCAGAAAGCCGACATTGCCGCTACCTTCCAGCGTGTCGCGGTGGAAACGATCGTCGATAAAGCTTTACTGGCGGTGGAAGAATTCAATCCCACCTCCGTTGTTATTGCCGGTGGCGTGGCCGCTAGTGGCGAGCTACGTCGACAGCTAACAGATAGGCTTCCCTTACCAATCGAGTTCCCCGATATGAAACTCTGTACTGATAACGGCGCGATGATCGCCACCCTTGGCGCCTACCGTGCCCTTCTCGGCCAACCCACGGCCGACCCCTATACCCTGGATATCGCCCCTAATCTATCGATGTAACTCAGGCTTCTGCTACTGGCGGCATCGCCAGCGCGGCACCGCTGTAATACACAGTCTGGCGACCGAGTATCTGAACTGGCGTAAACGGCACGACAATGTCAGCCTCGCCAGCATCTTCCAGCCACGACCATGCCGCCATCTCCTCATGCGTGCTGCAATTAGGCTTAGACACAAGCGCCCTGCCTTCGCTATGAGCCAGTGCCAACATCTCGAGCCAGGCAGCAAAATAGACTGACCGCCTGTCAACCCCTCGCGCAACATCGATTTCGCTGATTGTGAAGGTCGCCATGTCAGATTGAGTTCCATAGCGGCTAGCATAGACCATGCCCACTACCCTTTCGGTGGCCATGTCTCGCATGGTGCAGGCTGTCATGCCAGGGTCTAGTACTTCGCAGCGGGTTGTAATAATAAGCTCAGCTAGCGAGTCATGGGGGTCGAGTCGCTCTCTGAGGCTTGGAGCTTTATTTGACATCACTCTACCCTACCCGCTTCGCCAACAGATTACAAGGTCTGTTTTCATGTGAACGATGAGCATATTTCGGGAATTTTAACAGGGGTGGTATGATGAAATGGTATGAAATTGCCAAAAGTTTATGAGCCGGCCGCCTACGAGGCTAACATCTATGACCTCTGGGAGCAGAGTAGGGCATTTGTCGCCGACCCCACCTCCGATAAACAGCGGTTTTCTATCAGTATGCCGCCTCCCAACGAAACCGGCACGCTCAGTCTGGGGCACGCCTTATTCCTGACAATGCAGGATATTATGGCGCGCTATAACAGATTGCAAGGTAAAGATGTACTGTGGCTGCCAGGCACCGACCACGCAGCACTGCCAGTGAACGCTATTATCGAAAAGAAGCTGGCCGAAGAGGGAACTGACAAGCACGCTGTTGGCCGCGAGGAGTTCCTGCGGCGAACTCGTGAGTTTGTAGGAGATAGCCGCAATACCATGCTGCGGCAAATGCGAGCCATGGGAGCCAGTGCGGATTGGTCGCGCCTCCGCTACACCCTCGATGACGCGCTGAACCGCTCGGTCAGCGAAACCTTTGTAAAAATGTTCAATGATGGGCTTATCTACAGAGGTGCACGTATTGTCAACTGGGACCCAAACTTACAGACCACCATATCTGACGACGAAGTAGAATACGTCGAGGAAACGGCGAAGTTCTACACATTCAAATATGGACCATTCGAGATCGGTACAGCCCGTCCAGAAACGAAATTCGGCGACAAATACATCGTCATGCATCCCGACGACGAGCGCTACAAGGACTACAAACACGGCGATACCCTAGAAGTGGAGTGGATAAACGGCCCAATAACGGCCACAATTATTAAAGATGAGGCCACTGATCCGAAGTTTGGAACGGGGGTGATGACTATCACGCCCTGGCACAGCCATGTTGACTTCGACCTAGCAGAAAAACACGGGCTCGACAGGGAACAGATTATAGATTTTCACGGGAATTTGTTGCCTATTGCCCAGGAGTTTGCTGGCATGCCAATATCCGAGGCCCGCGACAACATCGTCGCCAAGCTAGAAGCCAAGGGTCTGCTGGTCAAAATCGACGAAAATTATGTTCATAACATCGCTCGTAACGAGCGTGGCAAGGGTATTATCGAGCCACAAATCAAGCTGCAGTGGTGGGTAGATGTCAACAAGGAAGCCGTGGAGTGGAAGGGAAGTCAGCACAGCCTAAAACAGGTGATGCAAGCTGTGATAAACGAGGGCGATATCGAGATTATCCCCAAGCGGTTCGAAAAGATTTACTTCCACTGGATAGATAACTTGCGCGACTGGTGTATTAGCCGCCAAATCTGGTGGGGACACCGTATACCAGTGTGGTACCGCCAGGATACCGACGGCCGCGAAGAGACATTTGTGGGCACCCAACCACCGACCGATGAGAGCGAGGGCTGGCACGAATGGGAGCAAGACCCAGACACGCTCGATACCTGGTTTAGTAGCGCGCTGTGGACCTGGAGTACGCTTATCGACCCCGAGAAAGCCGGTGACTACAACCTGTCGTTCGAAGACCTGCTGGCCCAGAGCCCGGACTTTCAAGCCTACCATCCGACCTCTGTTCTGGAGACCGGCTGGGACATCCTTTTCTTCTGGGTAGCTCGCATGATACTCAGCACCACCTACATGACAGGGCAGGTACCATTCAAGCAAGTCTACCTGCATGGGCTTATCCGCGCCGAAGATGGCAAAAAGATGAGCAAATCGCGGCCAGAAAGCATCATCGACCCACTCGATGTCATACCCAAATACGGCACCGATGCGCTGCGTATGGCACTTATAATGGGAGTATCGCCCGGCAACGACCAAAACTGGGGTTGGGGCAAAATAGAAGCCAACCGTAACTTCTGTAACAAGCTGTGGAATATCGCCCGCTATGTCGAAGATTTGGCTGGCGATGATTTCAAACTGTCGGAAGCAGAACCGAAGACGGCAGCCGATCACTGGGTGCTGAGTAAGTTACAACGATTTACCGAAGTTACAGCGTCACACTTGGACAATTTCCGCTTCAGTGAGGCCTACGACACGCTCTACCACTTCGTGTGGGACGATTTTGCTGACTGGTATATCGAAGCTAGCAAGGCGGAGGCAAATCTGCCGCTGTTAGCCCACTGTCTGGAGACAATCCTGACCGTTGCGCACCCGTTTGCTCCGTTCCTGACGGAGACTATCTGGCAAACACTGGCCTGGGAGGGCGGGGAAGGTGTCAGCCTCCTGGCACTGCGCCCCTGGCCGAACGTCGCTACTGCGGACAGGGCCCAAGCGAATGAATTTGAGGAAATTAAGGCAATTGTCGGTGAGGCCAGGTTTATCCAGCGTGCATTGAAAGCCAAAGAGGTAACTCTATATTTCAGCAATGCGCCGGTGATTGCCAACAACGCTGCACTTATCAAGCGACTGGCCCGCCTGCAAGCAGTTACGGAAGGGCAGGGGACTAATGGATTGGCGCTGACAAGCACACAGCTGGCCTGTTGGCTGGATATCAACCCCGAGACCGCCAAAGCTTACGCCGTAGAGCTAAAGGCTAAGCAGGCAGCCCAAGAGAAGGTTATAGCGCAGCTAGAGAGCCGGCTAGGTAACACCTCGTATGTCCAAAACGCCCCGGCGGCCGTAGTGAACCAGACGCGGCAGCAGCTCGAGGAAGCAAAACAACAGATCGAAACACTGAAAGCCGAGCAAGCGCGCTTCGCTTAAGCTAGCAACTAGCCAGCGGGGTTGAGAGCGGTTTTGATGCTTTCTATGGAGATTTCGGGTTGGTAATTGTCGAAGTGGATGGCACGCCAACCAGCGTCTTCGGCCGCCATGAGGTTGGCCCGGCTGTCGTCGATAAGCATAATCTCGTGTGGCTCCACACCGCTGCGCTCGGCGGCTAACTGGAAGATAGCCGACTCGGGTTTGAGCAGTTTTACCTCTGATGAGTCGATAATTTGGTCAAAGGTAACATCTGGCAGCATACCGGCGGATTTCATCGATGGGATAAAGCCGGGCATACTGTTGGACAGCACACCGATGTGGTAGTGCTCGGCAGCCCATTCGACCAGCGCCTCAACACCCGGCATCTTTTCGATACCATCGAGATAGTACCGCTTCCAGTCGACCATAATACCCAGCCGCTCAGCCCAGATGGTGTTGAGTTCGTCTACCGTCATATCGCCGCGGCAAACCTGGCCATCGTAGCGCCAGAAAACCGACTCGACGACATCTATCGGCTGGCCGCTATCGGCAGCAAGCTTGGCAAAACCGCGACTACGGGGCTGCACCAGGCAATCGTTGAGGTCGAAATATACAAACCGTACGCCCGACTGCGAAGTCTTTTTGGCGTGCATAACGGGGGTGGGGGATGAATTACCGCTGAGTAGTTCATCGAGCCCAACGTTTAGCGCACTGGCAATACTCTGAATAGTGAAAATCGAAGGGGCTTTAATAGCACCGCGCTCAATCTTCGTAAGAGTGGAGTAGCTGATACCGGCGTGTTGACAGAGCTGCTGCTGGGTGAAGCCGCCGTGTTTGCGGGCGGCTTGCAAGCGCTTACCTAGAGCAAGCTCATCGACAACAGTACCCCCCACGTTCATAGCCATATAATACCAGTTACCTCTGAAAAAAAGAAGTTTTATAGCCCGAATAGCCGAGATGGATATTACCAGTTAAAAACGAACTTGAAGAGTGTGAAAATAACGACTGCTGCGACTACGCCAGCGGCCAGCGCGGCCAGGGCGGTGCCCTTAGGGTCACTACTGCCGGTGCGCCGCGCGAGCTGCGAATATGCCCAGCCGCCAACACCAAAACCAAAGAAAATTGCGATAAGTCCGGGTGACATATCTGTATTCTACCCTAAAACGCTAGCTTTTTGGCCATTTCGGCCAGGGCGGGGTGGTCCGGCTCGACTGACATGTCGGGGATGCTTCGGAATTCGCCGTGCGAGAATGGAAAAACCTTCACGTGGGCATGGTCGACGACATCCAGACCTTCTATCATCACACCGATACGCTCCTTGCCCGGAAATGCTTTCCGGAGGCGTCGGCCAACTTTCTGCACAGTTGCCATGAGCGCCTGGTAGTTATCATCGCCAAGATCCCAGACGAAACCAACCTGCTGCTTTGGTACCACTAAAACATGACCCGGCTGGATGGGGTAAATATCGAGAAAGGCTAGAGTTCTGTCATCCTCGTACACTTTGTGACAGGGAATTTCGCCGTTGATAATTCTCGTGAAGATGCTCGGCTGGCTCATGCGTTTAGTATAACGCAGGCTATAGGCGAGTGATGATGTGGACGGCCATCAGAACAATAACTATTGCCCCCAGGGTACGCCGGAAGTAACTGGCGCCCCAGAACACCTCGAGCACGGCCCAAATGATGAGCGCTACTTGCGCGATAATTTGCGCTATCGTGTGCGGGTGGCCGTGTTTTAGGAAGTGCAGCAGCACTGTAAAAATAAGCCAGACGATTAGGGGGGCGTTGGGCATCTGCCAGATGACGACTTTGCCGTTTTTGTCGCTGATAAACTTTTTGATGGGTGTCGGTATATGCATGAGGGGCTAGTGTAGCGGGTATTGGACGGCTTGACTAGAGGAATTCCCACCGTTCGCCGCAATAAATCGTGATAACAGCTGCTACGATATACATGTAGAACAAGTAGAGGAGGTGTGTATGTTTCAAGTTTCGGCAGTGTTCAGCGGTATTTCCGTCGATGACCTCGGCAAGGCCAAACAGTTTTATACTCAGACGCTAGGCCTGCCGCTTGTCGATGAAACAATGGGCCTGCGCCTCAGCCTACCGGGTGGTGGCGAGCTGTTTATCTATGACAAGGCTGATCATGTGCCAGCAAGCTACACGGTGTTGAACTTCGTGGTGGAGAACATCGATGAGGCAGTAGACGAACTTGCATCGCAAGGGGTCGTGTTTGAGCGATACGACAGCATGCCCGCCCCGCAAGATGAAAAAGCTATCCTGCGTGGGCTGGCAGCCAATCAGGGGCCGGATATAGCCTGGTTTACCGACCCGGCGAATAATATATTGGCTGTTTTACAGAACAAATAGCTTCTGGGGCTTGTCGAATCGTATGGCTTTGGCGGAGAGGGAGGGATAGCGGCTTCGCCTCCTCCGTTGCGGCGTGCTCGGTGCCAGCACCTGCGCGCGTCCTCGCTCTGCCGGACCCTTCGTTCGCTTCGCTCACTTTTTCCGGTTTCGTATCTCATTTCAACATAATAAAATGACCTACCGCTGGCAGGCCATTTTATTATGGCGGAGAGGGAGGGATTCGAACCCTCGGAACCCTTGCGGGCTCACTACTTTTCGAGAGTAGCCAATTCAACCACTCTTGCACCTCTCCGTAAGCACCCATTTTAACAGAGATGGTAGGCAGGCCACGAGAATTGTGGCTGAATAAATCATATACCCACATGACCCCTGGAAAAATGTTTCTACATCTGTTAATATATCAGTTGCATATAGCACGGTATGCACCCGTAGCTCAGCTGGATAGAGCGTTGGCTTGCGGAGCCAAAGGTCGTAGGTTCGAATCCTGTCGGGTGTACCAAATCAAGAGCCCCTCGCAAGAGGGGTTTTTGATTTGGTGCCACAAGGGTTTGAACCGTCGAGTGAGCATAACGAACGTAGTGCGTGCAGGAGTTCACTCCGATAAGCGATGTCCGTGCAAGTGAAGCACATCCTGCCTGGGTGTACCAATAAAAATACCTCAGATTAACTGAGGTATTTTTAGGTTCAGCTGTATCCTAATTCCAGTCTGAAATGTAGGCGTAATTCAAGCCGTTGGCAATCGATGCAGAAACCACACGGCCGGAATGCCAATGATCCCCCCAGTTAGACTCCTCTACAACGATAGAGCCATCGGAGCGCACGGCATCGACTAATGCCACGTGGCCATAGGTGCTGTTAACACCAGCATACCCCCGAGGCCAGCTCGCGACTGCGTGTGGTGCCCTAATATTCTTGTAACCATAGGTGCTGCGCATGTTGCCGGCAATATCCGCACCACCGGCACCCATAGGTCGACCGTCATATCGGCTGCTGTGGATATTAACAATCCACTGAACAAAGGGAACGCAGTTCGTCGGACCCGCCCAGCCCCCGCCGACAGGTGAAATACTACCAACGATGATGCCGCCCGAGGGCGTGGGTGCTCCGGAACCACAATAGTCATAGGAGCTACTGACATGGTAATCATCACCGTCTTTTGCACATTGCAGGACGTTATTGAAGATATTTTTGCCAGGGTATGCGGCCTGTATCCAGACCCGGGCACAACCAACGGTTCCAACCCACTTCCGGCCGAGTGACGAACATTTGGATTGTGACATCGTAGAGGCGGCAGTAATCGCGCGGCTACAGTAGCCATAGCCATCTGCATTCGCCACCCACACCCCAGCATAATCACGGCAAGCGGAGTAACAGTAATATTTGCCGGCGACATCGTTGAATTCACCGACACGCCCACGGATTTTACAGCCTGCAGGTGTTAGGGCATAGGTGTTGGCGTGGGAGTTGTAGAGCAACAAGCTTCCGATAGTACCAACCAAAACCACCAATATGATGAGTACGGCCCAATTCCTTCGCCGCTTAGGCATTAGTCCGCCGAATACGACGCCGTTCTTTTTTTTGTTGGAGATTTTTTTGCTTGTGGATTTAGCTGGAGATTTTGATACCCGAGCCGTGTTTGTTTTGCGAGTATTTTTAGTTGTTTTTGGCATTTTATACCTGTTATTTATATGTGTGTTGCATTATAGTCTACGCTCGCTTAAATCACAAGCAATATAGCTCGCCCTCCTGCGTGCTTAAATATGGATGGAGGTATTGCTTTACGTAAGCTTTTGTGCTAGAATATATTCATAAATCAACTAAAATACAATCATGTCAATTAAAACTCCAGATGCAGCTCCGGCCGCAGACCCAAATACCGCCCCGCAACCAAGCCGCAGCAGGCGGCTGATTGCTAGTCTTGCCGCCACCGCATTAACTGGCGGCATCGTCGCTGGGGGTGCGGCGGTGTATAAGGAGCGTTCGGGCAGCGACACCCACCGTGATTCACCAAGTATTGGCCAGCACGAAACGCCCCCAACCAAAACACCAGAGAAGACACCGCCTGCGGGACCCGTTCATGTGGAGCAACTACCTGGTTATGGCAAGCGGGTTTCCCCAGAGCAACGTAAGGCTTTGCAGGCTTCGACGGTCCAAGTTGTCCGCCTGAAGCCGGATCCTACGACCGGGTTTTCGAAGGAAAGTATTTGTAACGGTATCAAAGTAGAACTCAATGGCAATACCTACGTAGCGACTGCTCGCCATTGTCTGGTTGATAAGGGCCTCGATACAATCACGGAATTTCCGCGCTTGAACACGAGCCCTGACCCAGCGCACGACCCATCTTTGCACAATCCCAAAACAGTTTCGGAAAGCCTAAGCGGCAAGGTAAGCATCTGGACCATTGGCGCAAATGGTCTTGCAGATACCCGGCATGCGATACCGGTTGACCGTGTAGCGGCATCCTATTACCCCGACATGGCGCTTCTGAGGGTAGTTGATGCGAGCCCAAATGCCGACAAATTTAATGCCGTTCCGGCTATAAACTACGAAGCAGCTATGAGCGCCGAGCCGGTAGCTGGTGCCCAAGCAGTGTTATTCAACAACGAGTTAGGCACCAAAGTGGCTGAAACGACAGGTATCTTTCTGGGCATCAGCGCCAACCCTGCAGACCGGGCGCAAAATTTGGCATGGGTATTGGTCGACCACAGCAGCGCCAATACTGACGGTTGTTACTACGGGAAGAGCGGTTCGGCCTCAATGGTTGCAGGTGCCGGCGTGACCGGTCCGCTGGCAGTTCGACTACAGCCGGGCGATTTTGCCGGTGGAATACCCCAGCAGCGCGTAAAACACTGGCGAGACACTGTCGCCGCCGATTTAGGGGTTTCACTCGAAGGCCATAACACGACCCTATGTGGCTTCAGTGAAGTAACTCCGGATAGTATTCAGGCTATGGCGCAGGTTGTTGACGGCCAGTGAGCTCGCGACCTCTCCCAGATAGTTGAGCAATAAATTTTACAGACCCGTTTCAGGTATTGCTGTTACGCTTGCGGTTATAAGGGAGGCATGTCATGACTAGCATTACTGACAAAAAGCGGAAAGTTATCCGTATCGAAGACGTATTCCTAGACGAAGACCTGAGCGAAAACGAAGGTTAGATAAAAGCTAGCAGGGAAGTGGCCAGGAGGGCGATAGCACTCGCCTGTATTTTCAGGCGCCGGGCTTTGATAGCGTCCAGTGCATAGTGTGTATCTGATACTTTGATGGGCTTGCGACTGGCCTCGCGGGCATTTTGCTGGCCGGCGGCGGCGTAGGCGACGCAGAACCTATTCCGCGCCTGTAGGAAGCCGATGGCACCCACATACGCCGGCAGGAACAGCACGAGCCGCATCCACCAGCTGGCTTCGCCGAGCAACATCAGGCCGCCGAGCACGATAAATAAGTAGCTGCCGATGTAGCCCCAGCGCTTGCGGTAAGCCACTTCGGCGGTGTTGATATTACAAATGCCTGGCTGGTAGGCCGGTTTAGGCATCTTTGTCACCCATAAAGCTGCGCGGCCAGAGACGTAGCCAGCGCACGCTGTCGACTTCGACGGCGTAGACAATTATCTGGGCGATCAGGTACAGCCAGAAAAACAGGCCGAGAACAACTGCGAATGTGCCGTAGAGATCGTTGAAGTTTTTGAGGGCGTGGGCCAGATATAACCGACCAAGGTTTTGCAGGATAAATGAGCCGACAGTAACCGTGGCGGCGCCAAGCCAGATTTGCCGGATACGGACAGCCTTGTTGAGGGCGATTTTGACTGCGAGCAAAAATGCCCCGAACACGAACAGAGAGCTGACGATAATCAACGCTACTCTGAGGAATATGTCGTGCCCGGCCGAACCAGCATAGCTGGCGGCAATCGCCGACGCTAGGAAGCCGACACCAGCGATTGCAATGATACTAAAACTGCGGCCAAGGGCAGGGAAGAAGCCACTGCGGTCCTCGGCGGGGACGCGCCAGACGTTATTGACGATGTGGCGGAACACGTCGGCAACACCGCGCAGACCATAAAACAGTACGAGGAAACCGACCAGGAGCGGTAGGCCGGTTTTGCTAAACCCATGAACGTTCTGCTGCAACTGCTGGCCGATTATTGGGAAGAAATTGGTCGCACTACTAATAACCCGCTGGCGCAGGTGCGAGTCGGCATGCAGTAGCCACTGCACGCCCGTAGTGGTGATAAGCAGTGTTGGGAACAGCGACAGAAAGCCGTAGTAGGTGAGGAGCGCGGCGTGATAGCCGCCTTGGTCGTCACTATATTTTTTGACTACAGCAAAGCCAAATGCAGTGAAGCGATAAGAGCGCTGGGTGCGATCGAGCCAGCGCAAACGACGGTTGAGACGATCCATAGTGGCTACTATTGTACCTTGAAGCGGGCTGAAACAACTGCGATTTGTGGCTACACCATAAGGACAATGTGAAAAAGTTTACTGTGGCTCACCCACCTGGAGGGTGATAATGAGTCGTACCACCAAAATAAACCAGGGGGAAATGCATATGTCGGACAACGACGCATACCAAATAGAAGAATTTTACGAGAAGAGATTTAGCCACGCGCGGCGCCGCGATTTTATTGGCCGCATGGAGCGCAAATTGAAGCACAAAGAACAGCGTGCTTCGCGCGACGAATACTAGATAAGTTAGCTACTCATAAAGACCGCTCTTGTTTGAGCGGTCTTTTTTAGGTTTAAACTCTTAGAAACGAATGCGCTTGAGGAACCGGTCCATCAGGTCGCTGTTGCGGGGTTCCAGTGGCAAGTGTTGGCTAATGATGTCAATGATTGCGTCCTCGTCGCTGGGATCGAAATAGACGGTCGTCAGGAAACCGAAGCGCTTTAGGGGCAGGAGGGCAATGCTCGCGAAATGGTCCTCGTCTATGACCGCAAATGATCGAAACAGATTGTAGGGGAAAAACTTGCCGGCTATCGACAGGCCTTGCATGTCGAGGGCATATTCCAGCTGTCGGGGTTGGCGCCGGCCATAGCTGCCGAAGGCCACGGCGGCCACCAGGATAACTATAGAGGTAATAAGGTCACGGAAAAGCAGATAAATGCCGGCAGCCATAACCACGGCGACAACAGCCAGTGCCAGATACCAGTCGGCCGACTTGGCGTGATCAATAAATTCCGAAGCAGTCCAGGTAATCTGTGCGCCGGTCTGGGCATCGGGAACTGGACCGGACTCGGCGGGCGTAGATGTGTCTGCGACGGGTTGCTGGGCTTGTAATGGGGTTGGCTCGGCTGAAGCGGTTGCGGGAGTCTGAGCTGGTGTGGTGGCATCGCCAGGTTGAATTGTGTCACCCGGCTTGAACTGCCAATTTGTATCCGGTTGCTTGTCTTCCATAAGCGTTATTGTACAACGACGAGGGGAGTATCGAAAAATGGTTCACGGATTTGTAGCTTTCTGCACATAGAAAAGACCCACATGTTGGTGGGTCTTTTCTATGTGGCGGCGGGAAAGATATCGCGTGGCTGCGCCACACTCCTGCCTGCGATACTTGCCGAATGTATGCAAGCATTCATTCGTCTGCGTTTCTCGTTCGCCGAACCCCGGTGGATTAACACCGCGCCCACTCAGCAAATAAATATGACCCGTCTTACGACGAGTCATATTTATTTGGCGGAGAGGGAGGGATTCGAACCCTCGCTGGAACTTGCGCCCCACTAATGATTTAGCAAACCATCCCCTTGAGCCACTTGGGTACCTCTCCTCGTCGGCCCTCGCATGAAAGCTAACTAGGTAAAATGCCAAAATAAATTTGTGCATTTTACCTAGTTAGCTTCGCGCGGCGCCTCCTCTCAATCTTGCATTCAGTCGCTAATGCTCCTTGGATTGCAAGATTGGTTTGGCTGCACACTATTGTAACGTGCATTAACTCTTGGCGGAAGGGGTGGGATATCGCGTGGCTGCGCCACACTCCTTCCTGCGATGCTCGCTGAATGCATGCAAGCATTCATTCAGTTGCGCTTCTCGTTCGCCGAACCCAGGCGAATTCGGGCACACATCGCGTTCAGTAATTCTCCATAGCTCCGCAATAAGCGGAGCGACAGAGAATGGCGGAAGGGGTGGGATTCGAACCCACGGTACCGTTGCCGGCACGACGGTTTTCAAGACCGTTTCCTTCGACCACTCGGACACCCTTCCTCGTTCTTCCGTACACCTTGGTCTCGTCCGCCTGAGGCGGGGCTTCGACTAGCGGCTACGGTCGTCCTCTCAAAATTCCATTCAATCGCCTATGGCTCCTTGGATTGGAATTTTGGCTGATTAGAACAGGGGTGATTATAGCAATTTATTGCGGCCGCGACAAATTACACTCGGGCGTAGACGACAGCGCTCACGCGCTTGGCGCCGGCAATTTTGGCGACTTTGGCCGCCGCTTCGAGCGTGGCGCCCGTCGTGAGGACGTCATCAACAAGTATGACGTGCTTGCCAATAATCTGTTTTGGGTTGGCGCAACGATAGGCGTCCTGGAGCTGGGTGACACGCTGGCTGCGCGATGAGCCAAGCTGGTGGTGCTGGCCACTGCGCCGGAGCGCTGAACTGTAGTGAGCGCCGGTACTATTCGCCAGGGAGCGGGCAATGAGTGTCGCCTGGTCATAGCCACGGCGTCGGATGCGCGATGTCGCCGTAGGGACGGGCACGAGGACAAATTCTTCACCGCGCGGGATAAGTACGATAAGCTGGTCGGCAATTTCGCGGGCTGCTGCCTGCGCACCCTGAAACTTTAACTGCCACAGCAGGTCTTTGGCTAAGCCGTCGTAGACTGTGGCGGCGCGAACGATATAGAGGTCGCTGCTAGATCGACATGATTTACAGGTCCTGCCATCATCGGACAGTCTGCGACAGCGATAGCAGGCTGCTGGAACGGGAGTGAGGAGTGGTATACACCGCGCACACAGCAACCTACCCTCCGAGCCACAGCTCAGGCATTCATGGGGTGCAATGGTGGATAACAGGGTGTCTAGTAACATGGGCGTTGTATTTAATGCGTTGTAAATAAGGCGCTTACGGCTTGCGAACTGTTTATTAACTAAGCTATACTGCCAATAACACAAAAACGCAATAGTGTTTATTATCATACACCAACGTTACTGGAGGGTACATTATTATGGCGCGACGGAATCGCGACGACGACTTGCTTCTGGAAGAAGACGAACTAACAGCAGCCTTTTTGGGCGATGAAGATCTGGGCGGAACGGTAGCCGCTCAGGAACCAAATGAGCCACAAGCAGCGCAGGCGGCTGTCCCAACTGCCGACGAATGGGACGAGGACGAAGCTGTACCTGGTCAATTAGCCGTAGATGTCTACGAGACCAAGGAGCGCCTAGTTGTCAAAGCTCGCACCGCTGGCGTGAACAAAAACGACCTAGATGTCAGCATCTCTGACAACCAGCTAACCGTGCACGGCACGCTGAGCGCTGGCAACGAAGACGGGGTAGAGAACTACTTCCTGCAAGAGTGCTACTGGGGCGAATTTAGCCGCACCATCGCACTGCCGGTACCCGTGAAAGAAGAAGAGATCGAAGCCGTGCTGAAGGACGGCGTCCTGACTATTAGCTTCGGCAAGGTCAAGCAAGATACCGTTAAGAAGATCCAGGTTCTATAGAACTTCCACCTGGCAATAAAAATACCCCCAGCGATGGGGGTATTTTTATAACGAGCGTACCTGCTTAGCTGGGGTTAGCTAGCTTATTCAACACGAAGTGCACGAGCACTTGTGCCAGTGCCACGATGATGAGCCCGATGATAGCATACACAATGGTGTTTTTGGCGCCGGTGATGTTGTTGGAGTCACCACCAGAGGTAATGTACTTGACACCGCCAATGATGATCATGATGACTGCTACGAAGCCAACAATGACCGAGAAGATGTTAATAATCAACCGCATCACTGAACCTAGGTTCAAGCCACCATTGCTACCATCTGTGGACGTGTCACATCCGCTACCAGACGTAAAGTTGCTGCCGCAAGCCAGGCCGGACTGGATATCAGCCGTGCCGTCAGCATATGCAACTGCTGGTAAAGCAAGTGGCGCCGCCAACAGGCCGAACATGCCGATGGATAAAACAATATTTCGTATTCGTTGAATCATTTAGGGTTAGTACCTTTCCTTAGTTTGTTTAGTTTACTTATACCACAGACGTTGGCTGGGCTTCAATGTTAAAGCGCTTGCGCTAGGCTTTCACATTCTTTAGGACAAAGTGGACGAGTATCTGGGCGGATGCGACAATAACTAGCCCTATTAGCGCGTAGACTATACCGCTGCGGGCGGAAGCGGCTGCATTACTATCGCCATTGGCCGTTATATAGCGAAGACCGGCGACTATCAGCATGATAACTGCCACAAAACCGACAATAACAGACAGGATATTGATAACAGCACTTACGACATTATTTATACCCTTGCTGCCGGCCGTTGAGCAGTTACTTCCGGTTGTACCATCCAACTGATTAATCCCTGAACAGGCATCATTTTTTAGTGCATCGGCGCCGGCGATGGCAGGAGCCAGCACTAGGCCAGCACCGATCATGATGAGCAGCGCGGCGATGATGTGTTGTAATCGTTGTTTGAGCATAAACCTATTCTCCAATTTCTATAGCTTTTCTAATACAAATCTTACCAGTGTTTCGGCAATCCCAGCTATGGCCAGGCCGACGAGCGCATAGATAATGCCTGAGCGCGCTCGTGCTACTGCCTGCGGGTCACTACCACCAGTCACGAATGTTAGTCCTGATACGATAATGACGATAACGGCGGCTACGCCGATGATAATCGCCATAATCGTGATAGCTACCTTGATAAATGTAATGAACGGGTTGGTCGTGCCATCGCCGCGACTATTACAGACATCCGTGGCGCTACCTCCATTAACATTCGAATTTGAACAAGCACCAAACACATCGACGGCACCGGCCGACGAGGAGAGCCCAACCAATAGCGGCACGAGCAGAAAGGCAATTAGGCAAATCAGCTGGCTAAATTTCCGCATCATCACACATTCCCCAACACGAAGGTGACTATAGCCTCGGCGCTCACGGCCACCACGAGGCCAATCAAGGCATAGATAATAGTACTGCGCGCCTTAGCAACCTTTTGTGGGTCGCTGCCGCTCGCCACAATGTTTAGCGCCGCGATCATGATTATCAGCACGGCTATAACCGCCAGCGTACCGATAAAAATCTGTAGGATATGCTGGACATTTGCGCTGGAGGCACTAGCACGCGGCAGATCAGTACAAAACTGTGAGTTAGGGTTCTGGGCGTCTGGGTTAGTGACCCCAGAGCACTGGGTAAGGGCCGCAAAATGATGGATATAATAAGTAATCATTACTTGACGCTCCCCGCTATAAAGTTAACGATAGTCGCCGCAAAAATAGCTAACACCAGCCCAATAAGCGCATTGATAATAGTCTTCCTGGCTTTGGTCAGCTTGTCTGGCTCGGCCTGACTGGTTACATACTGAAAACCGCCGAAGATAACAAAAGCAACCGCCATCAGTCCGGCCACGCGTAGCAGGATTTCGATGATTGCCGCCACAATCAGCCAAACGTCGTTA
>JBBQTW010000006.1:0-26459 GCA_038234505.1 Saccharimonadales bacterium (SeqCode)
CGAAAGGCCCAATTACAATCTCAGGCGTGGTTGCCAAGGCATATCCGGCGCCTGCGCACGAAGCAGCAAGCCCACAGCTGATTGAAAAAAGGGCTGAAGTCACGCAGCTAGTTACAACTACGCTCAACCAAGAAAAGCTTCCATCAACAGGTTTGGTACCAGGCGAACAAGTGCCGTTGCCAGCGGACGCACAGTATGGTCAGCTGCTACCTGGTGATCCGACAGGTGTTAAATAGCCGCACTAGAGTAGTCAGCTAATTCTCAGCTCCTGTGGAAAAGTGGTGTAGGAAACACCACTTTTTTCATATTATGTGACTTGTGTGTGGGTAGAAGTGGGGAGTAGACTGATTGCAGTGGGTAAACGTGGGTAGTCCAAAACAGACTACTTACCAAAAAACAAAAAAACCACTAGGAACATTAAGGGATGGCCACAGTAGATTACTTCGAAAGGAAGCTAGACGATAAACGGCGGTTAAGCATACCAGCCGAACTTCGTGTAGAGTTCGCCAGCGGAGCAGTCGTAACTCGTGGCTTCAAAGAGTACCTGCATCTGTACCCCAAAGCGGTATGGGACGAAGAAGTCGAGTCGCGTCTGAAAGGGAATATCCTAGACGAGCAGATTGCCGACCTCAACGTTCAATTCCGGATGGGCAAGACAGAGGGCGACATAGACGCCAAGCAGGGCCGGCTGACGCTAGAACAGCATTTGCTGGACTACGCTGGCATATCCCGCGATGTCACCGCCGTACGAGTTGGTAAATACTGGCGCCTCATGGCCAAGTAAGACCCGACGAACGCGAACATTAACAATCTGGTAGTACTTTCACATCTGGCACATTTTGGGCGCTAGTCTGCGCTCCGATGCTCACGTACCTATCATGTACGCTCCGCTTCGGTGCTCGACAATCATCGCAAACTGCACTCAGCTGTAAAAAGTTCAAGCCATAGTAATCACACTCCAACTATCCACGGATAGGGAAGAGCAGCCGGACAAAATCTTTTCGATTTTGCCCACGCGATGAGAAACCCATGAAATGGGTGTCTCATTAGCGAAGCGTCAAGGTTAGCTATCGGCAGTCAATAAGTGGAAATTAGAAACCACTCAAAAACAAATCTATGTACATTTACTAAAACACCTCCCAAAACTCCACCTCACACATAAGTCTCTCAAACTCTTGCTAGCAGCTTTACAGCTATTAGCACCGCCTATCAGAAATTTCATTTCGAAAGCTCTAATAGGCAAACAAAAACAAAAACAATCCAAAAAACAAAAATATTGACTGCTGATTAGGTGATCTTGAACTGGTACCACTGTGTACCGAAAAACAAACACCAAAACAAAAAAAGTGCGAATGCACCAAGACAAAAACCAACATCAATCAAACAATCTACACGATCCAGTGTTACTGGGTGAAGTGTTGCACTACCTAAATCCTGTTGCGGGCGAGAGTTATCTCGATCTGACCGCCGGGTACGGTGGGCACGCTGCTGCCATTCTGGATGCGACCGGGACTCACGCAACGGTGACCTTGGTCGACCGCGACTTACGAGCCACGCGAGAACTCGAAAAGCGGTTTGTAGGGCAGGGCGTCAGCGTCCTACACGAAGACTTTCTAACTGCCACCCAACAACTCCGCGGGGCGCAGCAATCCTACGATATGATTTTGGCCGACCTCGGTGTATCATCGCCGCACATGGACGAAGCAAACAGGGGATTTTCAATCCAACAGGATGGCCCGCTCGATATGCGCATGGATGAAACCCAAGAACTCAGCGCGGAAACCATCGTCAACACCTATGCAGAAGCAGAATTGGCCGACATACTCTGGCGCTACGGCGAAGAACCGAAAGCCAGACAGATAGCACGACTGATCAAGCACAACCGACCGTTTACTACCACGACCGAGCTTGCAGCTGTAGTCTCCAGAGCATGGCCAGGGCACAGTCGGGTTCACCCGGCTACCCGTACCTTCCAGGCACTTCGCATAGCAGTGAACGACGAACTCCATCTGTTGGAATACAGCCTACCACTGTGGCTCGAGCTCCTCGCCCCGGGCGGACGTATCGCCATCATTAGCTTTCACAGCTTAGAAGATGGCCTCGTCAAACGGTTACTGGCAGATGCCAGTGGCGAACGCTACGACAGCGACATGCGATTGCTGACCAAACGACCTGTTACCGCGAGCGTTTCGGAATTAGCTATCAACCCGCGTGCCAGGAGTGCCAAACTCCGTGCCGCAGTAAAAATAAAAACATAGAAAGGAAGACTGACATGCCTATCCAGGTCAAAAGCGCTTCCCGAGCGTACAAGATTACTGTCAAAGTAGTCTAAACCAACGAATCGGGGGTGGTTACCAAAAATAGTAGCCATCCCCACCAAAATACAAACAAAAATAGTTAGAAGTTTTCAATGACATATTCAAGTTCGCTGGCCATGAGCCGCAACCGCTACGCCGGGCGTACCCAGAACACCGTCAGTTTCCAAGTTAGCGAGCGCACGCTCGGGCCTATCAGCAACACGATAGTGCTGATTGTGCTGGCATGCTTACTGGGACTGTTATACCTCACCCAGGTGACCAAGACGAACGCTTACGGTTTTCAGATTAATACACTCCAGCAGCAGGCAAGCTCGTTGCAATCACAGCACGATGACCTCGAAGTTGCGTCGGCCCGCCTGCAGTCATTGCCAAGGGTACAAGCTAGTGCAGCCGCCAAAAGCCTGACAGCCGTTGCGCCGTCCGACACCATTCAGCAATAAACGGGCATAGTTTGCAAACAGATAAGGTATAATAAACGCTAATGGTATCCGCCGGCAACCGCTCGGTCAACTCGACTGTGAAACGCGTCCGCACTTGGTACGCGTTGCTTATTTTTATCCTGGCAGTCTTCGGTATTCGGCTGTTTTATCTGCAGATTATCCGCTACGATCACTACAAAACTGCGGCCTTGCATGACCAGTTGCGCGAGAAACTGATCCCAGCAACGCGTGGCATTATCGAAGCCCACGACGGTGACAACACCGTACCTATCGTGCTGAACCAAAAACTCTACACCGTGTTTGCCGACCCGGTCGATATTACTACCTATAAGACGAACACTGACAAAGCCGCCGGTACTCTGGCGTCGGTGCTCGGCGGCAAGTTTGACGATTACAAACGAGCCCTGTCCGTTAAAGACACGCGGTACTCGGTGTTACAACGCAAAGTCAGCCGGGCGCAGCGTGATAAAATCATGGCTTTCAAATATGCTGGGCTGTATAGCGAGGAGCAAGATTATCGCACGTACCCTCAGGGACAACTGGCCTCGCAGCTGCTGGGGTTTGTGAATGACCAGGGCAGTGGCGAGTACGGTATCGAACAGGCACTCAATAAACAGCTGACTGGCACGAGTGGTGAGCTGAAAGCAATAACCGATCTCAGTGGCGTGCCGCTGGCCGCCAGCAAAGGCAATGTCGAAACCTTACCCAAAAACGGCGACAAGTTACTCCTGACGGTGAATTTAGGTATGCAGTCCCAGCTGGAGCAAATACTGGCGAACGAATACCAGAAAACCAAGTCAAAAGGCCTGAGCGCCATCGTTATGGACCCGAACACTGGTGCTATCAAGGCCATGGCCAACTTCCCAACCTACGACCCGGCTAACTACGCCAAGGTCACGGATCCCAAATTGTTCACGAACAACAGCGTCAGCGAAGCTATCGAGCCCGGCTCTACCATGAAGCTACTGACAACAGCCGCCGCCCTCGACCAGGGCGTGATTGCGCCCGATACGTCGTTCTACGACCCAGCGCATTGGCTGGTCGATGGCTTCAACATCACCGATATCGAAGAAGATGGTGGGGCGCGCAATCAGACTATTGCCAGCCTGCTCAACCTCAGCCTCAACACCGGCGCCACCTGGGAGCTGATGCAAATGGGTGGCGGCCAGATAAACAGCAAGGCGCGCACCGCCTGGTATGACTACATGGTTAACCACTTTCGTCTGGGCCTGCCGACGAATATCGAACAGGGCTATGAATCCGACGGATTAATACCCAAGCCGGCCGATAACGGGGCGGGGATTAACCTCACCTATGCCAACTCATCATTTGGCCAGGGCGTGCTGGTCACACCACTGCAGATGGCCGGGGCGGTGTCGAGTATTCTTAACGGTGGCACCTACTACCAGCCGAGTTTGATAGATGCCACTACCGACTCTGCCGGCAAAACAACGACACATAAGCCCAAGGTCGTCGGCAAAAATGTCGTGTCGCCTCAGGTGAGTGCCGAAATGGTGCCGCTGATGGAATACGTGGTGCAGCAGCACTTACTAGAAGGTTTTAATTATCTTAACTTCAGTAGTAGCTACAGCGTCGGCGGCAAAACCGGCACGGCGCAGATTGCCAACCCGGCCGGTGGTTATTACCGTGACAAATACAATGGTACATACTCCGGATTTGTCGGTGGTGATACTGTGCAATATGTAGTCGTGGTGTTCAACACTCAGCCAAATGTAGCCGGTTACGCTGGCTCACTCGGTGGTCAGCCGGTGTTTGGCGATATCGCTCATATGCTGATAGACAACGGTTATGTAACCCCCAGAACGCACTAAAAATGCTATAATTTACGAAAGATAAAACCAATATGACAACAACCCTCAACTTTTCGGTCCAGAGTAGTACGCTTGTCCACGTGTTGCTGCTCGGCACACTGGGCTTCCTGCTCGCCATGCTGTTGACGCCGCTGTATACGACGGTGGCGTATAAGCGTGAGTGGTGGAAAAAACAGCGCACCGATGCCTGGTCGGGTGGAGTGGCCACGGTCTACAACAAGCTGCACGCCGCCAAGCACCAACGACACGTGCCGAACATGGCTGGGCTGATATTTGTTGGGGCAATTGCTATTGTTACCTTGGTGAGCAATCTGAACCGTGGCCAAACCTGGTTGCCGCTCGCCGGCATGCTGGGGGCAGGGGCGATTGGCCTGGCCGATGACATCATGAACATCCGCGGTACCACCAAGATTGCCGGTATGCAGGCCAAGCTAAAGTTCAGCCTCTACAGCCTGGTGGCTATTGGTGGCGGCTGGTGGTTCTACGAAAAACTCGGCGTCCACCAGGTGTACCTACCGTTCATACATGAGTGGCAGATTGGTGTTGGGATTATCGCACTGTTCTGGTTTGTCGTTGTGGCGACTGCCAATTCGGTCAATATCTCCGATGGGCTCGATGGTCTGGCCGGCGGCCTATTGGCCTCTTCGTTTGGTGCCTACGCTATTATCGCTGGTATCGAGGGCAAATACGCCCTGGCGGGCTTCTGTCTGACAGTGGTCGGTGCACTGCTTAGCTACACTTGGTTCAACATCTACCCGGCGCGCTTCTTTATGGGCGATGTCGGCGCCTTTGCGCTCGGTACCGCGCTCGGTATTATCGCCATGCAAACCGATACTATCTACGTCCTGCCGATCATCGGGTTTGTCTATGTCATGGAAACCGGTTCGGTAATTATCAATCGCACCTCTCGAAAACTGCGCCATGGCAAAAAAGTCTTCTTGTCGTCGCCGATTCACCACCACTTCGAGGCCATCGGCTGGCCGGAGACAAAAGTCACTATGCGGTTTTGGATCTTAGGCCAGGTGGCCGCCACCCTGGGCTTAGCGATCTTCCTCCTGGGAAGGCCTCAGTAAACAGTGGCGTGGCAAGCAACGGCCGGTCGCCGACGCTCGACGTTCGAGGCTCGTTCGGAGCGCCAGGACGATCTTGGACGCAAGCATAAGCCTGATTACTGGCTAGTGGCGCTCTGTGTGCTGCTGCTGGCTATCGGTATGATGGTGGTCTACGCTATTAGTCCGGCGCTCAGTGCAAGCTCACATGTCAGCGGTAGCTATTATGTTGTCAAACAGATGATAGCCGTTGCCCTGAGCCTGGTGGCGTTTACTATAACGGCCCAGATACCGATTAGCCGCTGGCGGTTGGCGTATAAGCCACTCCTGGCGATTGCGGCTTTCATGACCCTCGTGGCTATTCTTATGCCGGTAAATCCGCAGTACCCGGCGCACCGCTGGGTACGACTGGGTAGTTTTTCGTTCCAGTCGGTTGAGTTACTGAAATTTGCGCTCCTCATTTGGCTGGCGGGTTTCCTGGCTGAGCGAGTCAGCCGGGGCGAGATCAGTAACACCGATAAAACCCTCAAGCCGCTGATGATAGCCATGGGAGTTATCGGATTGTTTGTGGCAGGTATCCAGAGCGACCTCGGTTCCACCGGCGTGATTATCATAATGATGGCGAGTTTGGCATTTGTGGCCGGCTTGCCGTTCAAACGTATTTTGCTCATCGGTGGCGTGGTAGCTATCGGTTTAGTGCTGGCTATCAGCGCTACGCCGTACCGTCGTGATCGCCTGACGACCTATCTTCACCCGGAACAGAACTGTCAGACCACTGGCTGGCAGGCCTGCCAAGCATTGATTGCGGTTGGCTCCGGTGGCATGATTGGCCTCGGGCTGGGCCGCAGCGTCCAGGCTAATGGTTATCTGCCAGAGGCCGCCAACGACTCCATCTTCGCGATATATGCCGAAGTTTTTGGCTTTATCGGCGTGCTGGTATTGCTCGGTATCTATGTAGCGCTGTTCTCGCGACTAAAAAGCATCGTCGAGCGAGCACCGGACGATTTTAGCCGCTTCGTGGTGCTAGGTGTGCTAACGTGGTTGAGCGTTCAGGCGCTGATTAACATCGGTGCCATGATAGGTCTACTGCCGCTCAAGGGCATTACATTGCCGTTTATTAGCTACGGGGGCACGAGCGTCGTGTTTGTGGCCGCCGCCGTTGGGTTGGTGTTCCAGATCTCCCGCTATACATCGTACGTAACACCTGTAACAGATGAGAGGAGCAGCAATGACTATAGTCGTGACCGGCGGCGGGTCGGGGGGGCATATCACCCCAATTTTGGCGGTAGCCCACGCGCTTAAGCAGCAGCGCCCCGATATTCGCATCGTCTACATCGGCCAGAAGGGCGATAGTCTAGCCGATATACCGGCCGAAGACCCAGCTATCGACGAAGTCTACGCTGTTTCTGCCGGCAAGTTTCGGCGCTACCACGGCGAGGGCTGGAAACAGCTACTGGATCTACCAACTCAGTTCAAAAATATCCGCGATGGCTTTCGGGTGCTGGCCGGTATGTGGCAAAGCTACCGGTTGCTGCGGGAATTGCGTCCGGCCATCATTTTTACGCGTGGTGGGTTTGTCAGTGTGCCGGTGGCACTCGGTGGCCGCCTACAGGGTATTCAGTACGTTACCCATGACTCGGACAGTGTGCCGAGCCTGGCAAACCGCCTAATAGCCCGCTGGGCGCTGCTACATGCTGTGGCGCTCCCGGCAGCCGTCTATCCGTACCGACCTGCCAAGACCCAAACAGTCGGCATCCCACTGAGCGAAGATTATCAGCATATGACACCGTCGCTGACCAAGCAGTATCGACACCAGATAGGTTTGCCATTAGATGCGCAACTGTTACTTGTCACCGGCGGTGGTAATGGTGCGCAGCCCCTGAATGACGCAGTTGTGGCCAACGCAGCTTTCCTGCTGCAGCATCACCCCAAGCTGCACGTCGTACACATCGCCGGCCGAGCCCTGGAGCAGTCGCTGGCTAGCGCTTATGACACCGAAGTCACCCCAGAGGTCAGGCAGCGTATCGAAGTTATCGGCTTCACGACAGACTTCTACCGTTATAGTGGTGCCGCCGATGTTATCATCGCCAGGGCAGGGGCGACCAATCTTGCGGAATTCGCCGTCCAGGGCAAAGCTTGCATTATCGTGCCGGCAGGACAGCTGGTCGGCGGGCATCAGACAAAAAATGCCCAGATTTATGCCGAACAGGGTGCAATTATGTACTTTACGCAGGACCAAGTTGAACAAGAGCGACGGCTGGGCACGGCCGTGAGTAACCTGTTAGCCGATGACAAAGCCCGTGCCGAGCTGGGTGATAAGCTTCATGCCTTTGCCCAGGGAAACGCCGCCGAGACACTAGCCACTTTACTTCTCGAGAAAGCCGCCTAAACAGCCATGAAGCTGCCTCGTCGCAAACCGAAAGTCACCCCGGCTGGCGCCCGCCAAGTCGTACGCGGCGATCGCCCATCCGCCTTCTCCTATCACGCCAATCGCAGCGAACAGGAGTACACCATGGGTCGTCAGCAACCGCGCGAGCAAGATGTCCGTCGCCGCGAGCGGCTGGTGCGCTATTGGCGTCAGCGCCTCGGCATGTTTGTTGCCGGCGTAGTGCTGATCATCTGCGTGCTGTATACGCTGCATTTGTCAACAAACCCTAAAGTCGTCTCGCTCGCACCGGCCAGCAGTGGTTACTTCCTCCAGGATGATAGCATCTATCAGCAAGCCGCCGCCAAGGAGTTTGCCAGCTCAGTACTCAACAGCAACAAAGTCACAATTAACACCATCGGAATACAGCAAAAATTACAACACCAATTTCCCGAGTTGAGCGAAGTCTCTGTCACAATTCCGCTTATGAGCCACCGTCCCATTGTCTACCTGGCCCCTACAACCCCAAGCTTGATACTCAGCACACCCCAGGGGAGCTATGTACTGGACGACACCGGTAAAGCCCTTATAAACGCCAGCGCAATCGCCGGTATCGATAAGCTCAAACTCCCCACCGTAACGGATCAGAGTGGCCTTCAGGTGCATCAGGGTGCTATCGCGCTGGCGAGTAGCGAAGTAAGCTTTATTCATACAGTGACAGCTGAGCTTCAGGCCAAAGGCGTCGCGATAGCCAGTCTGACACTGCCGGCCGCGGCCTACGAGTTGGACGTCAGGCCCACTGGGGTAGGGTACTACGTGAAGTTTAATATGCATCAGCTGACCGCCCGCCAGCAGAGTGGCACCTTCCTAGCAGTCAAACAGCGCCTGGCTTCGCAGGCAGTGGCGCCGGCTGCCTATATAGATGTCCGGCTCGATGGCCGAGCATACTATAAGTAACTCGCCCGCACCCCTCCCCATGTTCGGAATTTGTTCATATACCTAAATACAACCATCGTAATAAAAAAACTATATAAACATACGAACAGGGCAGTATGTCAAATATTTGCAAAAAAGGAGCAGGAGAGGGGAAAAATATATTTTTCACTCAAAAGCATGAAAAAGCAAATTTTCACGACATAACTGTGGAAAAGTCAAATAGTGTGATATGTCACATTCGGGACGCTAGAGCCATTCTGGGGAATGGGTGCGTACTAGTAGGTATAGAGACAGGCCACATGTGCGGTGCAACACTACCACAATACACGCGATTATGCCCGCACATGCCGAATGTCCCCTGTTAAGTAGGGTACCTGTGATCAACTATATGACAGATATACGTGTCGTAAAAGGTATATTGTGCGACATCTTTGCTATGTAAGAATTTGTGCACTGCTCCGCGCTTGGCCAATTACATTTCCACATCCGCCCGCTCAAAATTTTTAATTTTTATAATTCTGCCCCACCACACCCGCTTTAATAGTTTAGGACCAAGACTAGCCTCATTCCACAAAACCTAAAAATCAATCCCTTGTTCGTATTTTGTACCCTCGACTTGAGAACAGGTATATGTTCGTAAAATGTTTATCAGCCTAGGAGTACGTGCTCTTGCGACTGGTGTATGAAAGTGTACGGTTGGTCGGCATTTGCGACTGCAAAGACAGCCACTCTAAGTGACCGCCGCAAGAACTCATCAATACTCAACTCCTGTGTTTCAGCCTGGATAGCGGACTGTTTTCGCTGAAGCTCAGAAAAGCTGAGCAGTAAGTGGGTGTCAGGCAATAAACCGATGGCTTCATCGGATACGTCCGGGACAGGAACCAGACGATTGTGTATATCGAGCAACTCCGTTCGTCCACGGAGGAGGCCGTGTCTGTAGGCTTCCGTGGAAAGCCTCACAGAATACCACGCGAAGTGCTTCCTTGTCATACCGACTTCTTCGGCACTTGCATAGACATCTTGTTTTTCGTAGATATGAAGCGGCAGCCAATGCCTAACGCCCATTCGGCTACCGGCACTATGCGATGCGACCATGTCGACGTTCCTTACTCAGCGAGTTCGTAGGTGGCTTTGGCGACGCGTTTGAACTGTTGTTTACCCTGGAGGTTCAGCAGGATGGTAGTTTCTTTGACAAAGCGGCTCTTTAGCACGCGCTTGACGATCTCATCACGGTGTAGTGGCTGATTGGCTTCGCGGAGGACTTCGGAGATGATATCGGCGACGGTGCCCTTTTTGTAGCCCCACTCCTTCAGCGCGTAGATGCCACGGCCAATGAGCACGAAGCGCTTGTCCTTGATAAGTTCGTTGTGGATTGCCTGGGTAGTGACGTCTTTGCGCTTAAAATCGCTGCCTTTGATAGCATCGGCGATCTCGTTGAAGTGCATGTGTTTGCCGTGCTCCTTGAGGATAACGTAGATTTTGTCGCGGATGTTCTTGGGGTTGACCATCGGCCATTTTACGAGGCCCCAACGGCCGTTCAGGGTCGCGAGCGACTTGCTGGTGCTAGCCAGCGCGCCGGCCTGGGCGACATCGGTTACGCCGGCGGCTTTGGCGATGTCGTCGATTGCTTTTGGCTCGCCGGCCTTAGTGATAGCTTCGATAATCGTCTGGACACTAGCTTTGACGGCTTTCTCGTCCATGACACTGCGGATAGCTACGCTGTAATAAAAATGGTCGTCTTCGTCGACAACGGCTAGTTCGGGGCACAGGCGTGCCAGGAAAGCTACCCTGGCCTGCTCTAGCTTGGTACTTTCACCAAAAACAGCCGTTAGGTCGCTCACGCGAGCCACATTGCCCATAGTTTGTAGTTGGGTAATCAGGATGGTCTGAACTTCGTTAATGTTGGGCAGGTTCCCCTGCTCTGCTGCTGTCTTGAGCCGTGTTACGACAGCCTTTTCGAGCTGGCGAACGCGTTCGCGGGTAATACTTAGCAATTCACCAATTTGTTCCAGGGTTTCTTTGCGGTCGAACAAGCCAAAACGACGCGAAACAATCTCGCGCTCACGTTCGCGGTCGATAGTCGCCAGCGTTTCGTTAATGAGGCGCTCGGTGTCCAATGTAACTGGGGTGGTTTCGGCCATTTGACTTGCTTTCCCTTATCTTGCTAAGTGCTTACTTTAATATAATTATATAACTTTAAATTCCGTAAGTCAACACATGTTGTCTAGTAGCTTTATTGTAGCACCTACTAGACGAGTTTGCATAGATTGTGTTGTGGAAATATCCTTATGCCACAACTTGGTCTCTGGCCAAAAAGTGGATAAGTTTCGTTCCATGCCGCTCGTAGGTTCGGCTACAAAAAAACTGGCTATTGCCAGCATGGTGATGTGAGTAAATACGGGAGGAGGACAGGTTGTTGGGGTTGAATAGTTGGTGACCAAAAGCGGCCGGCACAAAAATCGATACACCCGTACCCTGACTCCTCCCGTGTGGGATGTCCGACGGCACGTCACGTTACGCACAAGCAATGCATGCTCCCTCCCCCCAAGGAGTCTGCACTGCTGTGCGTGTGCGACGTGCCGCCGGACTGTAGGTTCCCCCCGGGACCTACGATTTCCGCTCTCCCCCGATAGCGGAGTCTATTGGTTAACGGTTGGGCGCGGTTGCGCTCGGTTTGTTGACCAAGATTTTGGCGTGTCATTGCTGGCACGGCGGGGTTTTGTTGAGGTTTGGTATATCCAATTGAGGATGGCCGTATTACTGGGGTAGTAATGCCTCGAAGTTCAAAAGAACAAATTACATAATAACAGAACTTAGATGTACGGTCAATACTATTTTTTAGTACGTGTCGTGCTGCGGCGGCGGAAGCCACCCTTGCGCTTGGCGGGTGCGGCGGCTAGTAGGGCTTCGGCTTCGGCTTCTGTTAATTTGGCTGGGTCGGTGTCTTTGCCGATTTTGGCATTTTTCTTGCCATCGGTGATATATGGCCCGTATTGGCCGTTGAGAATCTTTATCTTACCGAAGTTCTGGATAGTTTTGGCAGCTTCGGCAGCGAGCTTAGCTACGTATAATTCGCGAGCTTTGGCCTCAGTGACATCGTGCGGATCGTCTTCTTTCAGCGACACATACAGTTTGCCCACTTGGATGTATGGGCCAAAGCGGCCGATAGCGGCTTTGATTTCCTGACCATCTTCGGTAGTTCCGACCACACGCGGTAATTTGAAGGCTTCGAGCGCCTGCTCCAGAGTCACCGTTTCGATACGAGCGCCCTTAGGGAGTGGTGCAAAGTCGGGCTTGTCTTCACTCTCGGTAGCACCGCGTTGTAACATCGGGCCGTAGCGGCCAAAGCGAGCCAAGATTGGCTGCCCTGTCTTGGGGTCAGTACCGATTTCACGGGCCTGGGCAGCCTCGCTGCGTGATATATCAGCTGAACCTTCAATAAGCTTGTGGAACGGACCGTAGAAGGCGCGGAGCATGTCGTACCAGACTTGTTTGCCGTCGGCAATTTTGTCAAAATCTTCCTCGACATTGGCGGTAAAGCTGTAATCGACAACCTGTTCGAAGTGTTTTTCTAGGAAATCACTGACAACGTCGCCGCTGGGAGTTGGTACGAGTTTACCCTTGTCGGAGCCAGTATTTTCGGTCTCGACATTGCGAGTGATAGTACCCTTTTGGAGACTAATATCGATAACTTCGCGCGGCGTGCCTTCACCTTCGCCCTTAACGGCATAGCCACGGGCCTGGATGGTCGAAATAATCGTCGCGTATGTACTTGGCCGGCCGATACCGAGCTCCTCGAGTTTTTTGACCAAACTACCTTCGCTGTAGCGGGCCGGTGGCCGACTAAAAGATTGGCGAGCGTGGGCCGATACGAAGCCTAAACTGTCATTGGCATTCAAGGGTGGCAGTAGGACATCATCCTTCTTGTTGGCGCCGTAGACTTTTAGGAAACCGTCGAACAAAACTACTTGGCCCTTGGCGTTCCAGACGGACGCATCGGTACTGGTTGCAATCGTGATGGTGGTGTTTTCTAGTTTGGCACTTTCCATCTGGCTGGCGAGCGCTCGGCCGCGGATAAGGTCGTAAAGGCGTTGTTCGTAGTTGTCGTCGCTGACCTTTGTGGCCCGGACATCGGTGGGGCGAATAGCTTCGTGGGCTTCTTGGGCGCCGGCAGATTTGGTCTTGAAGGTGCGGAAGTGGTGGTAGTCTTTGCCATACTCAGCCGTAATGTAGTCGCTCATGGCTGCCAGGGCTTGTTTGGACAAGTTAACCGAGTCGGTGCGCATGTAGGTGATTTTACCCTCCTGGTACAGGCGTTGGGCGGCTGTCATGGTGGTCCGGACCGAAAAGCCCAGTCGGCTGGCGGCTTCCTGCTGGAGGCTGGATGTCGTGAACGGCGGCCCGGGGTTACGGGTGCTCGGGCTGGTGCTGACATCGCTGACGCTGAATTTTGCGGGGATAATCGACTGGAGGTAGGTAGTGGCCTGGGCTTCGGTGTCGAAACGGTCGGCTAATTCGGCTGGCAGCGGCGTGCCGTCGGCTGTCGTAAAATCGCCAGTTACTTTATAACTGATAGCCGGCTGGAACGCATTAATTTCGCGTTCGCGCTCCACGAGCAAGCGAACGGCTGGTGATTGCACGCGGCCAGCTGATTTGCCGCCGGGGACCTTGCGCTGGATAACTGGTGATAGCTCGAAGCCGACCAGCCTGTCGAGCACCCGCCGGGCCTGCTGGGCATTCACCAGGTTCATATCGACGGTCCGCGGGTGTTCCAGCGCAGCCTCGATTGCCGACTTGGTAATCTCGTGGAAGACAATCCGCTTGGTGGTTTTAGGGTCAAGCCCGAGCGTTTCACAGAGGTGCCAAGCGATAGCTTCGCCCTCGCGGTCTTCATCGGATGCCAGCCAGACAGTTTCGGCAGTTTTGACATCCTTTTTCAGCTCGCTGATCAGTTTCTTTTTCTCTGGGTCCACCTCGTAGATGGTGGCGAAGTTGTTGGCGATGTCAATTGGCGGTTTGCCGCCTTTGGCCTGTTTGGTCGGGATATCACGAATGTGGCCAATACTGCTTTTGACCACGTAATCTTTGCCCAGGAACTTTTCGATAGTTCGGGCTTTGGCTGGTGACTCGACGATAACTAGGTTCTTTGCCATATATAAAAGACTGTGTGCTCTCTCCAGAAGTGTTACTGCTTAAGTATATTCCTTATCGGTGCCAAGCGTAAGCTTACAGGCTAAACCCGGAGGGCGCAACCCCAGAGTACGAGATATCACAGGCTCACCCCAGATAATTGCGGGCAGCTTTGTAGCCGATCCACAGGCCAATAAACGAGCCGACCGTGCTCAGCAGCAAACTCCAGCCACCCAGTCCGTTGCCGTGGTCCATGACTGTGCCGAGCCAGCCACCGAGCAGTCCACCGACGGTAATGCCGAGGAAGATAAACAGTTTCATAGCCCCTAGTCTAGCATAAGCGGCACGGCTGCTGGTTAGGCCAGTGCCCAGTGCCCAGCTCCGAGCGGACGAATCTTGCCGGATAGCTCTAGCATCGTCAGCGTTTGGTTAAATTGGGCGATATCAAGCTGGCTGTCACGCTGGAGCTGCTCGCTGTCGGTCAGACCCGTCTTGAGCAAGTCGATAACCGCTTGCTCCAGCAGATTAGCGCCTACGGCCACCTTCAGCGGCGTTATTGCCTGGTAGTGCATTTGGAGCACGCTCAGGACGTCGGTAGTGGACGTTACGGGTGTCGCGCCGGCCCGCAGGAGGTTGTTGGCGCCGACCGAGGTTGGACTCGTGATATTGCCGGGTACAGCCAGCACGTCTTTGCCCTGCTCCAGCGCAAACCGAGCGGTATGGAGGCTGCCGCTTTTAAGCGCCGCCTCGGTGATAACCAGTGCATCGCTTATGCCTGCCACCAAGCGGTTGCGGGCCACAAAGTTTGGGCGATAGGCCGGCGTCCCCTCGGGATACTCGCTAATAAGTGCCCCTCCCTGCCGCAGGATGTCCATAGCCAGTTGTTGGTGGCTATGTGGGCAGATATCTTCCAGTGGGCTCGGCAGTACAGCAATAGTTAGGCCACCAGCGTCTAGAGCACCCCGATGGGCCAAAGCATCAATGCCCAGCGCCAGACCACTGACTATCACCACACCCTGGTCGGCTAGTTCGCGCGCCAGTTTACTGGTCACATATTGGCCGTATGGCGTCACTTTGCGGCTACCGACGATGGTCACGAGTGGCCGCTGCAATAGCTCACCCAGATCTGGCCCGCTGTAGTACAGCTGTTTGGGCGGGCTGGGGATTTGCCGGAGACGCTCCGGAATAGCTTGGCCGGTGAGTGTAATGATTTCCATAGGTATTCCTAGATAATGCGTGTATTATACCCGCTGGTCGAAGGATAGCAATTAGTATATTCGTCAAAGTTGTTCTAGACTATTGACATTAACACACAAACTTGCTAAAATAGCAACTCGTACGGTCCTCACGGATCGTAAAGCACCTTATAACCCCATTCTAACGCCTTGATGTCACGCACGTGATGTCGAGGAGTTTTGTTAGATTGTTTTAGAGCCGGCGGCAAGTTGTTACCCTCCACTTAACGTCTTCACCTCCTCGCAAGGGGCGGGACTCTAAAACATACTAACCCCTTTAACTAGAAGCGTCTGTCCGACTTGTCGGGCAACGTTCCCGGTTTTATAGCGAGCCTAAATGGTTCTAGTCGACCCCTCGGGGTCGGCGGAGACACATACCGATTATATCTGGTACTGATGTTTCGCTTCCGTGGTGGGTTGAAGGGTGGAATAGGGAGAAAACTTTTAATTTATTTAGGGGTTTTCTCCTAAAATCGGCCTGCAGCGGTGCCCACCCCCTCTGCAGGTCGTTTTTAGTTTATTTGTATAATGAGGTAGCTATGGAACGACAAGGTAATATCATCAATTTTAGTGAAGCCGAGCATGGTGAGTTTGACGTACCACTGCGAACGAGTCCTGAAGACGCTATGGAAATAGCCGAGAACTACCGCGCAGCGGCTATTAGATTACAATCTCGTGTGAATGCTGAACTGGAAACAAACCCCACCAACAAAAAGACACGCGGTGAGCTTCGCGAAGGCGCCGAACGGGCCAGGCGGTTAATGAGCTTTACATTTCAGATAGATCAGCTCTGCATCCCAGAGATAATGAGTAAAATGGTCCCACCTAGCATGGGGCCAACAGAATCAAACTAGGAAGCTGCGGGTTTCGGTAGCCAGTTTGCTGCCGTAGATGTATTCGCTCAGGATAGCATTGGTTTCGCGGTAGAGGTTTGGTAGCTGCTTTTGTTCGGCTGCCGAAAATGTTGCCAGCACGAAGTCGCTGCTGTCCATCTGTACCGGTTTCTTCGGCCCAATACCTATTCTTATCCGGCCGGTTTCCTCGCCGAGATGCTGGGTGACGGATTTAACACCGTTGTGCCCGGCACTTGAGCCACCGGTGCGGGTGCGGATAGATCCAAATTTAACATCGAGCTCGTCGTGGATCAGTACAATACTCGTCGGCGGCACCTTGTAGTATGCTGCCACGGCTTGCACGGCTTCGCCGCTGTTATTCATAAAAGTTTGCGGCTTGATAGCAATCACCTTCGTCTGGCCCATCTGGCCCATGACCATCTGGCATTTTAGTGACGATTTATCACTCCAGTCGCCGAGCTCTTCGGCCTTGGCCACCAGCGCATCCAGCACCGCAAAGCCGATATTATGTCGGGTGCCATCGTATTCCTTACCGGGGTTACCCAGCCCTACTAGCATGATTGTTTTGTGGAGTCCGCTGACGCTGTACATCATCTGGACCGGGTCGCTCAGATTGCTCTTGCGCTGGAACAGGGCCATTTACTTCTGGCTCCGGGCTTTCTTATCGGATATAAAACGCTGGAGTTTGGAGCGGCGGCCACTCTGGGTCGGGCTCTCGCCGTGGCGGTGGCTGATATGTTTTTCGATAAACCATAGTTGGACGGGTGTGCCGCCAAAGCCAAAGCGCTCGCGCAGCCCTCGCTCCAGATAACGGCGGTAGCTCCAGTGCACGAAATTGCTCTGCGAGCCGAAGATTTTGAAGGCTGGTGTGGGGTTCTCTGTTTCCTGGACCATGTAGTTGAGTTTCGGGCTGCGACCCTTCAGGCCAGCTGGTGGGTGGGCATCGACCATCTGGCGCAAGTAGCGGTTGAGCTCTGGTGTGCTAATGCGCTGGTGGCGCTGAGCGTCAATATCTTGGGCTAAGTCGAACAGTTTGGTGACATTATGGCCGGTTACGGAGCTAGTGAATATCAGCGGTGCCCATGGCACAAATTCGTAGTTGTGGGCTATCTGGGGTGCGATAGCATCGCGCGTGTAGGCGTCTTTGCCCTCTACCGCGTCCCACTTGCTTACGACAAGCACTAGGCCCTTGCCGGCTTCCTTGACCATGCCGGCGATTTTCTGGTCCAGCGCGACGTTTAGCTCGCTGGCGTCCATGAGCATGAGGCAGACATCGGCCTGTTCGATAGCACTGAGCGCTCGGATAACGCTAAACCGCTCAATACCGACCTCTATCTTCCCGGAGCGGCGGATACCGGCGGTATCCATAATTTCTAGCTCGCGGCCCTTGTAGCGAACGATGGCGCGGTTGATATCACGCGTGGTGCCGGCGCGGTCGGCGACGATAGCCTGCTGTTTCTTGGCCAGCGCGTTGAATAAGCTCGATTTGCCGACATTCGGGCGACCGAGGATGGCGATATGCAAGCGGTCGTCGTCCTCTGTTAGATTGGCCTTCGGAATAACGGCTATGAGCTTGGTCAGCAGCTCGCTGATACCGCGCTTTTGTTTAGCACTGGTGGCGATAAGCGGCTTGATTCCGAGCCGTTCGAAGCCGGCGAAATCTGGGCGCTTTACCTTGTCGGCTTTGTTCATCACCAGGAAGACTGGTTTGCGGCTCTTCAGAGCCTGGTTGGCGACACGGCGGTCCTCTTCAGTTATGGGTATATCGGCCTCCACAACCACCCAGATAACATCGGCGCTGTCGGCCGCCTGCTCTATTTGTTCTTGGATAGTAAATTCGAACTCGTCCTCGGGGTTTTTGACGCCGGCGGTATCAACGAGCCAGAAATCTTGACCTTCGAAGGTGGCCTTGGCGCTGATACTGTCACGGGTGGTGCCAGCTTCGCGGGCCACGATCGCCTCACGCCTATCGAGAATGGCGTTAAACAGGCTGGATTTACCAACGTTGGCGCGGCCAACGATGGCGACTATCGGAATCTTTTTATTCATTAACGCCTATTATAACAGAGGTGAGTAGTTTCGTCTAGGAAGTTAAACTTATATAATTGACCCGTGGCACTTAAAATGTTATGATAATGTAAGTTAATAAGTTTAAAAAACGTCTATATATTATGAGAATTGCCGTTCCCCCCGCCGAATCTTTTACAAGTTCACTCCCTGTGGCTGTGCTAGCCACAGAGACGGTTCACGAAGTGGAACTTCCAGACACGGTACCTGTTGTCGCCGAGGCTGTTCCAACCGAGCCAGATCCCTGGCGAATAGCTCGGAAGCTAGGCGCATCAGCACTGGTTATCGGAATTGGAGTCAGCGCTTACGGGCTGGCGCAGCCTGAAGCAGCCCATGCCTCCACTACCGTACCCAAACTTACCCGTGCCCAAGAGAAGAAAATGACGACTGCATGTGGAACGGACCTGGCAACCGGTCACCGTGGTCAAGTCGGCCCCAATGCAGCCATAGGTCCAGACGAAGACACCTCGCGTGCTTTGATTAGAGCCTATCGTATAGGAGCCAAAGCTGGGGAAACGGATTTCAATTTGGACGCGAGTGGCACCTGGTACTCCATCCATGACTCATCTGTAAATCGCACCACCAATGGCAGCGGCATGGTTGCCAACAAGACGGACGCCCAGATGAACCGCTTGCACACGCCAGATGGTTCGAGCGTCCCGAGCGAACAGCACCTCGGCCAAGTATACAATCACGCCGACAACGGAAAATATGCCAAACAACAGCGCGAGCTTGTCTGGGAATTAAAGCCTCAGCCCGCTGCCGCCCAGATGGGCAAAAAAGATATCCAGAATTTTGTTGATGTTATCAACCAGGAAGGTCTCCACGACGTTATGAGTATCTCGTCTCTCTCGCTTCATAATCTGGAACTAGTTCACGAGGTAGACCCAACCATTCCATTGCAATTGATTGCACCGGTGGGCCAGAGCTATAACCCTTCTAAGGTGCCTAGTTTTATATCACGACTAAATGTTGACTACACGCATGCCATGAAGTCGTACGGCAACTTCTCGCATTATATCGGAGCAGCCCGGGCTGCTGGCTTTAGTGTGTCGGAGCGCCTGGCTACGACGGCTTCCCAATATGTAAAATTTATGCTGGCAGGTGGCAAGCAGCTGATGCTCAACAAGGTTGCGGGCTACGTGCAGCTTTGCAAGCAAGTCCTCGCCAAAAACTAAGCCTTATAATCCGAGTGCTTGGCAGCTGCCAAGCGCCAGTGTGTTGAGCTGGTAGGGGCCAAATCCTGTGCGGTGTAGTCCTGTAACTTCGTAGCCTGATGCATTGAATGTGCGGCGAATTTGGCGATTGCGGCCTTCGCGCATGATTATGTGCCACTTAGTGTCGTTGCCTTCGTCGATACGTTCCACCTCAAACTTGCTCAGCCCGTCCTCTAGCTGAATGCCGTGATCCTGAATCATTTGGCGATGCAGTGGTCGTAGAGGCTTGTCCAGCTTTACCTCGTAAACCTTTTGCTTCTGGTGGCTGGGGTGCGTCAGTTCGTTCGCCATGTCGCCATCGTTTGTCAGCAGCAACAGTCCAGATGAATATTTGTCCAACCGGCCCACTGCCTGCAGATGTTGATACTCCGCAGGCAGTAATTCGTAAATTGTCCGGCTGCCCTGCCCGTCGCGCGAACAAACATAGTTGACGGGTTTGTTAAACATAATTGTAGTTTTGATGGCGGGTGTAATAGTACGGCCGTCGAGTGTCACGTTGTCGCCGTCACTCACATCCTGGCCAGCGCGCAGCGGCTGGCCATTAACAGCCACCCTGCCCTCGACAATTGCCGCATCGGCCTGACGGCGACTGAGGCTACTAGCCAGCGCCACATATTTATTAATACGCATACCCATAAGTGTGGCATATGCAGTTCGACTCGGAAAGAGCAGCTGCGGTTCCAGCTTTGCTGGAAGCCGGATTTACTCCGACAGCATCGATGATATTCGAACGATTAGTGAGAATATATGCCGAAGTCAAGAAAACCTGACCCAAGGGGCCCATACATGGCATGGGGCGGCGCATGGTTGGCTCAGTTACAGAGCTATGTCGTTGGGGTTTGGTGCGTTCGGGTCTTTAGGCGGTTCTGGAATGTTGTTGGTTTGCGCTGGTGCGACTGTTGGAGTTGGTGCAACGGGTGTGTCGTCGTCGCTCTGGGCGTCTAGCAAGGTCTGCATAGCTACCGATTCTTCACTCGCTACATCGGTTTCGGGTGCTGCTGGGGCGCCATTTGGCTCTACGGTGTTACCGGCGACTTTGGCGTCCTCGGCGGCAAGTAGCGAGTCGAGGTCCGGCTTGGCATTGGCTGGGTCGTTAATGGGCTGTATAACCTTCTTATGGGCAATCGTTACGCCATCTTCACCGTCAGTATCGGTGTCGCTAGCGGCGGGTGCCGGGGCGGCGGCGGGCGCAGTCGGCTGGGCAGCGGCGGGTTCAGGCGCAACCTCTACGGCAGTAACATCAGATGGCTTTTCGGCAGCTGGGCTGGCATCGGCCAGTGAATCAACAGCCTCTGCCATGACTTCGTCATGAGCAGTCGTGTCTACTACGGGCGCCACGGGCACGGGTGCAACAGGTGCTGGAGCTGGTAGGGGGTCGGCAGCAACCGGTTCAGGCTGGGCGGCAAACGTATCAATTTGGGCTTGCATGGCGGCGGATTCGTCAGTGGTACTGGCGGCATCGGCTGTGGGTGCCACCGCTGGGGTGGCTGGGTCGCTAGCAACAGCTGTCGCAGCTGCAGCGGCTGGCTGTTCGGCGGCTGGCGCTTCATCGTCGAGGAGTTGGTGAGCGGTTTTGACGATATCTTCGAGTGTTACTTGGGATTTCACCAGGTATTTATCGGCGCCAAGCTGATCGGCTCGGGTTTTGTCCTCGGCTTGGCCGAGAGCGGTGAGCATGATAACTTTGACGTCTTTGAGGCCATCGGTGTTACGGAGGATGTCTAACATTTCGAAGCCGCTGATCTTCGGCATCATGACATCAGATATCACGAGGTCGGGCTTAGCTTCCTTGGCGACGACTAATGCTTGCTCGCCATCACTAGCAGTAACGGTGTTGTAGCCTTCGGCTTGTAAACGGGCTTCATAAATTTCACGGAGGTTATTGTCATCTTCGACGAGGAGTACTGTTGCCATAGCTTGGATTGCCTTCTTTCGAATCTATGCTTATGTTTTTCCCATTGTAGCATATTACCCGCTCAGAGGTGCGTCCCTGTGGCCATCGACCCCAATTCCCCACTTTGGGCTTCGCGGGCCAATTGGACTTCGGCATTCTGGGTTGTCAGGCGTGGAAAATTGATAAAGAATGTACTGCCTTTCCCGAACTCGCTCTCCACCCAAATCCGCCCCTGATACAGCTCGACAATCTTTTTACATATAAACAGTCCCAGACCCGTGCCGCCGATAGTACGGGTGGCAGAGTTGTCGACACGGTAAAACTTCTGGAATAAGTGCTGGATGTCCTCGGGCGGAATACCATTACCCGTGTCGCGGACGAAGAACTGTACCACCTGCTCGTTGCCGGTTAAGCCGATGGTGATTTTACCAGTGTCAGTGTACTTAACGGCGTTATCGAAGAGGTTGGTAATCACCTCGCGTAAGCGGTCGGGGTCAACCGTAGCGTAGTACAGCGGCCGGACGACCTTGGTTGGCTCGGCGCTTGGTTGTACGGTGCCGAAGTTCGACTCCAGGAACAAACCCTTTTTCTCGGCCGAAAATTTTAGGTCGCTCACCAGTTGCTCGGCAAAGGCGCCAATTTCAACCACCCGCGGGTGGTTGGTTAGGCGGCCGTCCTCGGCCTTGGCGCTCGTCAGTAAGTCCTGGAACAGTTGCCCGAGGTGCTCGGTACTGGCGTGAGCTTTTTCTAGATAATCGCGCGCCTTATTGTCGATAATCGCAACCTTCTCGTTCAGGGCCAGGCTTAGATAGCCCTCTATGGCGGCGACTGGTGTGCGCATTTCGTGACTGGCGGTACTGATAAAGTCCGCCCGGCGCGATTCGTCCTGCCGCTCGATACTGACATCGCGGAAAATGCCGACCATGCCGGTGACTTGCTTGTCGGCACCGGTTAGTGGCGAAACACTAAAACTAGTAGCAACCGTTTTGCCGCTCTTGGTCTGCAAGTTGGCGGCATTGTCGCGAACCGGTCTGGCGGCGGTTTTTGCCTGGCTGAGGATCGTATCGTTGTCGGTGATTGGCTGGCCCTTGGTATCGACAAACTTGAAAACCAACCGCCAGTCCAGACCCTCGGCTTCGTCGGCTACCCAACCAGTAATGGCAGTGGCCCCCGGGTTAAATAGCCGGATAACACCCTCGGTGTCGATAAGCACCACGCCGTCCTCGATAGCATTGAGAATAATATTCGACTTGAGCTTTTCATCGCGCAAACTACCAGCTAGGCTGCCCTGTTCGCCAGCTGTACCTCGTTTACCCCACATCTGTTGATCCCTTAGCGCTCACCTAACCACCAGTTGTATGTTTCGTGTCGTATTACTTGCTTACGCTTATTATCGGTGTTCGGGGGCGGTTTGGCAAGCACCTGGCTGCAATCTAACAGATGTGGTAAGATGTTTGGGTTATTTTTCGTAGCTTTCCAAAATTCCCATCCAAGGAACGAAGTGACTGAATGGAATTTTGAGAGGAGAAACGTAGCCGTCAGTCGAAGTTTTTGGCAGTAGCCAGAACGCGACGAAGGCGTACGGAACGACAGCACATTGCAATCTCAGACTCAGACGTAGTTTCACTGTTGACACTACGCTTGGCGTCGACAGAAAATGCCCTCCGGGCATTTCTGGCCCCTTCGTCTAGTGGTCCAGGACGTCTGGTTCTCATCCAGAAAATCGCGGGTTCGACTCCCGCAGGGGTCACCAAAAGGGACTCATCTGCTTCAGATGGGTCTTTTTTAATGCCTGCGAAGGTGTAAAGATGGCTCATTTCGGTGGTTCCAAAATCTCCAGACCCTAAATTGTAGACGATACCTTTTGGAAATATCATTTGCTGGAACTGAACCTTCATGGCTGGGCTTGCACTGTTCCATAGTCGTGGCGTATTGCCCATGTAGGCTATGGCATAGTCAATCGCTTCTTCCTTCGTGCCAATTAGTCGGTCAAGCTTCTGCGCTTCGGCGGTCAGTTTAGTTACTCGCTGCTTAATACGGTTCGTAATTGCAGCCTTATCCTCTGACGTTATTTCCCCCGTTATTACGCTTTCGGCAGCGTCAATTCGTTCTTCGCCAAGCTTGTCTATCCGCTCTCTAACCTTGCTACGCCTAAGCCTCATAGTCTTCACCTCATCTCTCCATACCCGAACAATCATAGCCTTGAGGAAGTTTAGCTTGTCCTCATTGGGTTTGACATGGGTTAGCAGGTCGAGGAACTGTTCATGTAGCTCTTCGGGGTTTACGTGTGCACTGTGGCAGGTGGGTGTCGAGCAATGGTAGCGTGGATATCGCTTACCTCTCCTGCCAGTTGAGGCGCTGCCACGAAGGGGGCTATCACAAACACCGCAACGTGCGAACTTGCGTAGTACGTATTCGGCTGAGACGGTCTTATAGCCTTCAGTTCTAGATTGCTTACGGCTTTCTAGAAGTTGTTGAATAGTGTAGTAGACCCATTCAGCCACAATACCCTCAAAGTTGCTGGGGATCACCTGTCCGTCGGTAAGGGTGCTCTTCTCTAAGCCAGCATAGAGTGGTTGGCGAAGCATTTTATCGACGAACTGAGGGCTCATCTGTTTTCCATTAGCCTGGGTAAGTCCCATCTCTCGGGCATTCTGGAGTACCTGGGCTTTTGTGATTACACCTTTTGCGTACTCGGTTAGAAGGTGTGCGATATCATCAGCTATTTCAGGTATAGGCTCAACAGTCGGCCTGCCAGCTTCATCTCGGATATTGCGTAACCCATACGGAGCTTTGTGCATCCTATAGCCTTCGGAGGCGTGGCGTTTCATGTTTTCTTTGACACGCTTGGACTTCAGGCGATTGTCATGCTGTGCAAGTAAGGCCTGTACCCCTTGGATCAGTTCATCTGAATCACCAGCAACCATCTGCGAGCCAGAGTCTCGTAACTCAACACCGTACTGATACATTGCTCGAGAAAAGTCTACAAAGTCGTTCATGTTTCGAGAAAGTCGGTCTATTTGGTAGACGATAACAAAGTCGATATCCTTGTAGTTCTCCTCAATGTAGGCGAGCATCTCTATCATCATTGGACGTTTGAGGGTTTTAGCAGACGCACCTTCTTCACGGAACAGCTTTCGTACGAGTACACCGTTACGTAGCGCCCATTCGTTACATGCTCGTTCTTGGTTGTCTAGGCTCGCACCCTGATCCGCCTGCTTATCGGTAGATACACGAACGTAAATAACTGCTTGCTTGGGTTGCATAGCTTTCATTTTAGCACCTCCGTTTTACGAACCAAATATTGTTGGACGATAAACCTTGTAAGATGTTCACCATCTAAGATTAGTCTCTCTACCTCCTCGTTGGTTAGATTTTGTGAAGATTTTCCGAGCAATTTCCGAGTCTCTTTAACAGAGATCAGGAACCTTTTACTCTTTATCATTGTTTTGCCCTCGACCGCCCTTTGAGGAAGGTGAAAAAGAGGGTTAGTACTTAAATTTTGTTAAATGGGAGTACTTAACAGTGTACATAAGCACTATTAAAAAATCAAACATTGAAATATGCAACCACTTGACCTCTATAAACTGGATTTACGGGAAGCCACTAAGCCTAGTTTGAGGAATATTTTCGTTCCATGTATGCACGGATGCCCCTAAATGGAGGTTTACACCTTAGAATGCTAGCATTTGCAAGTCGTTTAGACACTACCTTTTGCTACTAGTTACACCTTACAAAGTTATACATTGTTATGCCTAAACAGCCCGTGCCTTACTAGGCGTTAGGCTTAGGCATTCTTAGTAGGTTAAGCCAGTAGATCTACGAGCTGAATGAACGTGCTTAGAGGCACACTAGAGAACTGATGGTCTGCTTCTGGAATGACGGTACATCTGGTTTTTTCCGGCAATAATTCCGCTAGCCCTATTGACGAGTCTTCACTTCCAAAAACAAGGTGTGCTTCACCGTCGAATTTACCTAAACCTTCAAGGATGCGTTCTTGGTCTAGCTTCTTTGCAGTGTTAATGAGCAGGAGCTTACGCACTGCGGGATATTCATACGCAAGCCATGCAACAACCGATGAGCCAGCGGAGTGAGCAACGACCTCGATTGTAATGTCTTCGGTACCGCAGATGTCCATAGCGTTAGCGAGAGCATATTCAAGAGCATGATGGAGGTTGTCCTCCCAGTGGAATGAACTAATAAAGTCGTTTGAGAAGCGTATAACGGCCTTGTGCTGCTGATTAACAATGCGTTCGGCCATAGAGACGTATTTGTTCTCATAGCCATCTACAGAGCCATCTATGCCTGGCATGATAATAACCACGGTGCTGGTATTAGATACGGGGTGGATTCGTACATCCATAGTTGCATCTACACTCACATCGTTGTGAGAGGCTTTCCAAGCGATAGTATCTTCTGTGGTCATTACGAATAAGTATAACTGCTTAGACGTACCAGTGGTTGATATCTGACGTACGGCGGATGGTACCTAATCAGTTCTGGGGGTATACGGTAGCACCTCCTCCGATGTTTTGTGGCATAATAATCAGCAAGTGGATCTTCCACTCTGACCTAGAGCCACTCGCAAGAGACAGGTATGGTCATCCAATCTACAACGAAGAACAGCTCGTCATCGGGTACTCTTCGTTGTAGTTGCAATCGGAAACGGTTGTAGGGGCTTCGGCCTCGCTCGGTGGCGAGCTATTTTAGGTTGCCACAAGCTCTATTAACCTATTAGGGAGTGGCAATGGAATCAAACAACGAATCATACCTACGGCTGATAAATCACGTTCTTGACCAACTTGATAAAACGGAAATTGACAGTGCAACCCTAGAAGCAGTGCAAGTACGCTTAGACAAACTTGCTGCTCGTTATCAGGACGATGAAACTATAGGTACTGACCGTTATTTGCTCTACCAAGCACAAGCGATGGTTCATTACTGGAATCATGACAACCAATCGGCAGCTATATGGATACAACAAGCCGTTAATGTTAGAGGGTCAAGGTACCCGTTTGCAGATGAGATGTTGGCTGGAATTCGTATTATGGAGCAGCCCGTAAGTCCACCTAGAAAATCGACGCTACGTGGTGTGCTCGAAGTTACTGCTGCTATAGTGGCT
>JBBQTW010000007.1:0-22678 GCA_038234505.1 Saccharimonadales bacterium (SeqCode)
AGATATATATGGCACCGACCTGACGGCCCAGGCGCGCAACGGCAAGCTCGACCCAGTCGTCGGCCGTGAAAATCAAATTCGCCGCGTTATTACCATCCTCAACCGGCGGACCAAAAACAACCCGGTGCTTATCGGCGAACCCGGTGTCGGCAAGACGGCAATTGTCGAGGGGCTCGCCCAACGAATTGTCGCTGAAGATGTGCCTGATAGCTTGCTTGATAAACGGATAGTGCTCCTCGACCTAGCCGGTATGATTGCCGGTACCAAATATCGCGGTGAGTTCGAAGAGCGGCTAAAGAAAGTGATGGGCGAGCTGGAAAAAGACGGCAAGACGGTGATATTTATCGACGAACTACACCTGATAGTCGGTGCTGGTGCAGCCGAGGGTGCAATGGATGCTGGCAATATTCTGAAGCCAGCCCTCGCCCGCGGTAAAATCCAACTGATTGGTGCCACGACCACCTCTGAATACACGAAATACATCGAAAAAGATGCTGCCCTGGAGCGCCGTTTCCAGCCCGTCCAAGTGCCAGAAACTACGCCGAGCGAGACGCTGGCAATCCTTAAAGGGCTACGCAAGCACTACGAAGCATTCCATGGTGTCGAAATGAGTGACGAAGTCCTCGAGGACGCCGTGATGCTCGCCAAGCGCTATGTAAACGACCGCTACATGCCGGACAAAGCCATCGACCTGATAGACGAGACAGGTGCTTACCTCCGTATAGATAAGGGCAAAACCAGCCCAGAAGTCCGCAGCCTCCAGAAGGAGCTAAAACTGGTCAATACCCGCATTGACGAAGCCGTTGATGCCGAAGATTACGAGCGTGCCGCCAAGGGCAAACAACGTGCCTCGCAGATTAACGAACAACTGAAAAAGCTCCATGAAGCCGGCAAGGCCACCAAGCGCCTGACGGTCACCAGTGAAGATCTAGCCGAGGTTGTGGCCCGCATGACCGGTGTCCCCGTAAAGAAAGTTATTCGCAGCGAGGCCAAATATCTCCTGACGCTCGAAAAAACGCTCAGTAAATATGTTATTGGCCAGCACGAAGCCTCGGAAGCGGTCGCCAAGGCAATTCGCCGGAACCGTAGCGGTGTTGGCAGCGAAAAGCGTCCGATAGGCAGCTTTGTGTTCCTCGGCCCAACTGGTGTCGGCAAGACCGAGCTTGCTCGGGTATTGGCCCGTGAATTCTTCGGTTCTGAAAACGCCTTGGTGAAGATTGATATGAGCGAGTTTGGCGAACACCACAATGTATCGCGACTGGTCGGCGCACCAGCCGGCTATGTGGGTTATGACGATGGCGGCCAGCTGACCGACAAAATTCGCCGCCAACCCTACAGCCTGGTGCTATTCGACGAAATCGAAAAAGCCCACCCAGATGTATTCAACATGATGCTGCAGATCCTGGAAGACGGCTATCTGACGGATGCCAAGGGCCGACGGATCGACTTTACCAACAGTATCATCATCATGACGAGTAACATCGGTGCCGACAAACTGCAGAAGGAGGCAAGTTTTGGCTTCCACGCCAATAAGCGCAGTGACATGAAGAACCTAGACGCCCTGCACGAAACCAACAGTGAGCAAGTTCGTGAGGAGTTAAAGAAGCTACTGCGACCAGAATTTCTGAACCGCATCGACAAGACGATTGTTTTCCGGGCGCTAACCAAGAAAGACATTTTTAGCATTATCGATCTGCAAATTGACGAATTGAAAACTCGCTTGCAAAAGAAAGGTCTGAGCGTCCAGCTCACACTGGCCGCCAAGCAGTACCTACTGGATAACGGCTACGATGCCAAAAACGGTGTCCGCCCGCTCCGTCGCCTCATCCAGGACACTATCGAAGACCAAATCGCCCTCGAATTGCTCGAAGAAAAGCACCAAAAAGGCGAAATCATTCAGGTAGCGACCAAAAACGGCCAGCTCCAGTATGCAACTATCACGGAATAGCCAGCTGGCGAGCGATTTGCTACAGTAATGCCGATGCCACCACCACAAAAACCCTCCACTCCGGTTGTACGCCGGAAGCGCACATCGCGCCCGATAGCCGTACTAGTGACATTTGGCTGGCTCGGCGTTTTGTTGCTGCTGGCGCTGAACCGGCAAAATATCTACGATTGGTGGAAGCTCCATAACTACACGCCACCGGCCACGGTCGCGCAGATTGCCACCCAGGACACTATGACCAGCTACGCCCGCAAGGTGTTTTATGTCAATCAGCCAGCCATAGAGGACAAAACGAGCTTTACGCAGTGCCCGGCCGGCGACGAGAAGACAATCGTTCTCGGCTGCTACCGCGGTGGGCAAAACGGTATTTTCGTGCTGGGGGTTAGTGATCCACGCCTGAATGGTGTCGAGCAGGTGACAGCGGCCCACGAGATGCTACACGCTGCCTATGACCGACTGTCGGCAAAAGATCGGGCTGCTGTGGATGCTATGTTGCAGGACTACTATCAGCACGATCTGGCGGATGCGAGGATCAAGGCCACAATTGAGGATTATCGCCAGTCCGAACCAACGGCGTTGGTCAACGAAATGCACTCGATATTTGGTACCGAAATCGCCAGTCTGCCGGCACCACTCGAGCATTATTACCAGCGGTATTTTACCAATCGCCAAGCCGTAACGGGCTTTGCTGGACAATATCAGGCAGAATTCACGAGCCGTGCCGATGCGGTCAAGGCGGACGATGCGCGGCTGGCAACCATGAAAACCGAAATAACGAGCCAGCAGGCTGACCTCAAAACCAAGCGGGCAGCACTCGATGCCGAGTCAAACCATCTGCAGCAGGCCCGCTCCAGCGGTGATATTGCAGCCTACAACGCCGCCGTGCCGGGCTACAATGCCAGTGTGAATAGCTACAACGCCGGAGTCGATAGCCTGCAGGCCCTGGTGGCCCAGTACAACCAGCTCGTTAGCGAGCGCAATGCCATCGCCCTGGAAACCCAGCAGCTGACCAATGAGATAAACAGCCAGGCTACCACTATTAATCAATAGTTGCTTCGCGGTCCGCTGCAACGTACTATTAGTACACTTTAGGAGTTTCGACATGGCCAAAAAGGCTTCACCTCGCTTTGTTTGCAGTAACTGCGGCGCTGTCTACAGCTCGTGGGCGGGCAAGTGCGCCCAGTGCGACGAATGGAATACGCTCATTGAAGAAGCCACTATTGTGGTCGGTAGCAGTAGTGTGTCGGCCGGCAAGTCGCTTACTTTTGCAGCGGTTGATACGGTGGTAAAGCACGACTCCACACGTTTGACATCTGGCATCGGCGAGATAGACGATGTGTTTGGCGGTGGCATAGTGGCCGGTAGCGTTAGCCTGATAGCCGGCCAGCCGGGGATTGGCAAAAGCACTTTACTGCTGCAGTTGGCCTATGCTGTGGCTGGCCACGAGCCGGTCTTATACGTTAGCGGGGAAGAGTCGGCCCACCAAGTCGGTTTGCGGGCCGAGCGGCTTGGCGCCTTGCGCCCTGAGCTACAGCTGGCTACCACCACCTCTGCCGACGACGCGGCCGCGACGATCGCCGCCGGCACGTTCAAGCTAGTTATTATCGACTCTATCCAAACCATGACGGCCAACGCGGTGGCTTCGGCGGCGGGTTCGGTGTCGCAAATAACCAACAGCACTCAGTTGCTGACAATCGCCGCCAAGCAGTCGAACACGGCGGTCATACTCGTTGGGCATGTCACCAAAGAGGGCTCGATAGCTGGTCCAAAAGTGCTGGAACACGTTGTCGATGTTGTCCTGCAGTTAGAGGGTGACCGTTATGGTGGATTTAAGATCTTACGGCCGGTGAAAAACCGGTTCGGCAGTACTAACGAGGCCGGGATATTCGAAATGGTCGAAAACGGCCTGCAGCCCGTCGAAAACCCGTCGGCAGCGCTACTGGCCGAGCGCCAAATCACCGATGGCTCGGTAGTGCTTGCGACTATGGAAGGTACGCGGCCATTACTGGTCGAAGTCCAGGCGCTGGTCAACAAAACCAGCTACGGATACCCCAAGCGGGCCGCCAGGGGCTTTGACCTCAACAGATTAAATCTGCTCGTTGCCATGCTAGAACGCCGCACCAAGCTTAGCCTGAGCGAGTTCGATATATATATCAACATCGTCGGCGGCATGAGAATTAGCGAGCCAGCTGCCGACCTGGCAATCTGCATGGCTATTGCTTCGGCCGCCAAAGGTATGCAACTGAAGAAAAACGCCGCGGTGTTCGGTGAAATTGGCCTATCTGGCGAGGTGCGGCATGTGCCACAGATCGACAAGCGGGTTGCTGAGGCCAAAAAGCTGGGGTTTGAGACGGCGATTGGCCCCAAGACGGCTGGCAAAAAACTGCCATTCCTCCACGGTGTCTCAACAGTACGCGAAGCTCTCAATACGTTTCTGGAAAAAGACTAGGACTTAGAATGTGTGCGTGCCAGAATTTCCGGCGCTGTCCTTGACCGTAACGGTGTGACCCGTCAGGTTTTGATTGACCACGCAGCTCGTGCCGCTGATGTTTGTACAATTTGCCATCGGTGAGCTACTGGAATCCTTGTAAGCGTTGTATGGTCCGGTGCCGCCCGCCCAGTTAATTATTGAGCTTCCTGGGCCGGCCGTTCCCGACACCGCTATGTTTACCGCCACCGGCGCTGGGGTAAAATTTATGTTATTACTAGTTCCATTTCCGGAGTACAGCACGCTGTCGACAACCATGGCAGTCAGTTGTGCCTGCTGTGCGCTTGTCGGTGTGTAGGTACACGATGAGTCCGAGTAGACATCACTACTGCTAGACGGGATAGTCAAGTTACAAATCGTCTGACCGCCAAGCTGCACGCTGACTGTGCCCGCCGGGGCTGCTGTGTAGTCGCCACCTGACAGCGGGTGACTCCCAGCCTGGGCAGTGATGGTGATGCTACAGCTGGTGTCGCAGTTATCGCCAGCCACCGTGACACTGACAAGTGGTGGAGTGTCGTTACAGTTATGGACATCGTCGGTAGCTTGCGTACCGGCCTTGGTGGTTGTGGTGGAGCCGGTGTTGGCTTTGCCGCCATTGTAGATGTCGATATTCCAGCTAGCTGCATTGCCATTGGTCTGCGTGTCCTTGGCGAGGGCAGGCGTACAACTAGTAGCGACCTTGCCAGAAACCTTGTCGAGGACGGCGGATGTGTTGGCTTTGGCACCAGCCGTATACCAGGACGGATAGAGATCGTTAGCGGGGCTCGGTGGAATTTCGCCGTTACTACTTATCTTGTGGTTCAGGATGTAGGCAGCAGCTGTTTTGATGCCAGAAGGTTGGGTCCAGTTAACGGGTGTTTTGTCAGCGTGGGCGGCTTCCATAAGGCCGCGAGTCATCGGCTCCGTTAGGGTTTCCATCTGCGCACCGTACGTCTGGATGTTGTTTTGGCGGTTATGGTCGCCTACCCACGATACGACAGCGTATTTGGTGGACCAGCTGGTCATGAGGCCATCCTTACCGTCGTTGGTAGTACCAGTTTTGACGGCGAAGTGCCAGCCATTGTCGTGTTGGAATTTGTAGCCAAACGATGACAGCTTGGTGCAGTTCGTGGCGGAACAGCTGCCAGGCAAATAGCTGGCGTTCGGATCGCTAAGCATGTCATTTACGATATAGGCAGCGTCCTGCTTGACTACTTGCTTGCCCTTGGGCTGCTCGAACTTGAAGATGCTTTTGCCGCTAGCATCGTTGACCTGCAATATGTAGGTGCGCGGGATGGCCATACCCATGCGCGCGAGTGTCGCAAGGCCATTTACATGGTCGTCGAGGTGCAGGAAAGCACCGTCGCCGATAGCGGCCGCCGTATTACATTGGTTGGGCTGCGTTAGGCCTTCGTCGGCGTAACAGTTGTAGGTGTTGCCTTTGACGTAGGGGTTATCCATCATCGCCGTGGCGGTGCTAATGACTTTGTTTATAGATTTTGTTCGGGTGGTAGACGTGTCGGTCGGGTCGGCTTCTAGCATGGCCTTCATGGCCGGTATGTTACGTGAGCCGCCGAGTGCGTAGCGCAACGTGACGGGGCCAGGGAACTTATTGTCGTAGTCGTATGCAGCTGGCGAGGTGCCACCTGGACACGGTGCCGCTCCCTTGGAATAGGGGTTGTGGTCGCAGGTATTTGCATACCCAGGTAGTGTGGTTTTGGTGTCATACAGCACAGATCCGGCGCCGACGTTATTATTGTTATTTATCAGAGTTGTATAGTCGTAAGGCTTGAAACTCGAGCCTGGTGGAATTTTAATGCTGGAAGCGTAATTGTTCTGACCGTGGTCAGCATTGGTGAAGTCGGTACCACCGACGAGGGCATTTATCTGGCCGGTTTGAACATCCTCCAGCACAGTGGCTTCTTCGTCGGCGAGGCCGCGTGTCAGACGTGTAACATTTGGTAAGTTGCTGGCTACCAGTTGTTCGGCGGTGTTTTGCAGGCTCATGTCGAGTGTTGTCGTGACTTTCCAACCGCCTAATTTGACGGTATTGGCGCCGTATTTATTTTCGAGTTCTTGCTTGGCCGATAGAACGAAGTAGGGGGCTTTTATGCCCTGATATTTTGGTTGCAATGGATGAATTTGAGCTAATATATCGACTTTTTTGGCACTGGTAGCCTGATCTTTGGCTATCAAGTGTTGGTTGACCATCTGGTCGAGGATGTAATTCATGCGCGCTTGCAGAAGCTTTGCATCGAAGTTGTTCCCAGCCTCGGGGTTGAATTTGGTACTACCATACGGCGAGTACAGCGACGGAGCTTTTGGTATGGCGGCTAGCATAGCCGACTGTGCGAGCGTGAGGTCTTTGGCGCTAACGCCAAAATAATCGCGCGAGGCAGCTTCGACGCCGTTTTCGACACCACCGTAGGGCGCGACGTTTAGATAAGCAGTCAGTATGTCGTCTTTAGAATATTCGCGCTCCAGCTCGACAGCTAGAATGAGCTCTTTGACCTTGCGGGTCACCGTGCGGTTGTCGGTCCACTGCTCGTTCAACTTTACTAACTGCTGGGTGATTGTTGAGCCACCCTGCGTACCGCCACCACCACCGACGAGGTCGTGAATACCGGCCCGCATGATGCCGCGAACGTCGAAAGCGCCGTGTTTGTAGAAGTCCTTGTCTTCGATAGCCACGGTGGCCTCTTTGACATATTTGGACTGATTTTCACTTGTCACGGGCACGCGCTTGATAGCGTCATAATCTTGCCACAACACCGTCTGGCCGGTGCGATCATAGTAGGTGATGCTACCACCGAGTTTGTCGCCAGAAATGTCCTTAATCTTCGGCAAATCCTTGCGGTAGTAGGCAAATAGCCCGATAACTATCAAAAAGCCAGCAACAATACCGATGCCGGTGATTTTGAGCGCCATAATACCGCCCTCGCGGCTAAACCAATAGGCTGCCAGCCGCTTGGGGTGCAAGCGATACATTAGTCGCTTCCAGGGCTCTTTGGGTAGGGTACTCAGATAGGCGGCTTTGCGGGTTGAGCGGGCAAAGTTGCGGCTTTTAATGCGGTCGCTAAAACTACGGTGAAGCGCTACAGACTTGCGGCTAGAACTGCTACTACTGGAAGCAGAACGGCGCGGGCGGCCTGTCGGCCGTTTTGGTGCGTTCATAAGATTATTTGTTACCCTCTCATACTTTCTAAGCTGTCATTATACAGCCAAATCGAGCCAGAAACATAATCTTTATGCCTGGTACTCACGCACCCCTTTATGGCTGCAATACACATGATAGTAAGTATACCAACCTCGTCCCAAGTTGTGAGCGGCATCACCGCATACACTCAGCCGGCACTCAGACAGTGGCTAGCGGTGCGGTCGGGGGTACGCTATACTAGTCATAACCTATTTACAGCTAACAAACTCATCTATATATGCCCGACACCACGACATTATTTGCAGAACTCACCTGGCGCGGTTTCGTAAACCAGACCACTTATAAGGACGCTACGGCGCTCGATGCTGGTCCGATAACGTTTTACTGGGGTGTTGACCCCAGCGCCGACAGCATGACAGTCGGCAACCTCGCGATAGCCATGATGGTTCGACACTTTATTAGTCATGGCCACAAGGCAATTTTACTGGTCGGTGGTGCCACCGGCATGATCGGCGACCCAGACGGCAAGTCCCAGGAGCGGGATCTACTGACAGTAGAGCAGATTGCCCAGAACAAGGCCGCTATCAGCGAGCAGTATCGGCGTATTTTTGCTGGTCAAGATTTCGAAATTGTCGACAATTACGATTGGTTCCAGGGGATGAAATACCTCGACTTCCTCCGTGATGTCGGCAAGCATGTGCCGCTACGCCAGATGATGGGCCGCGACTTTGTGCAGAGTCGGCTGGGCGAAAACGGTGCCGGTATCAGCTATGCCGAGTTTAGCTATTCACTTATCCAGGGCTACGATTTCCTCCACCTGTATCGCAACAAAGGCGTCACGCTGCAGGTTTGTGGTGCTGACCAATGGGGCAACTGCATCGCTGGCGTCGAGCTTATCCGCCGCGTGGCTGGTGCCGAGGCGCATATCTGGTCCGCACCGCTAGTTGTTAACAAAACTACCGGTGTTAAATTTGGTAAATCTGAGGCTGGTGCGGTGTGGTTGGATGCTGCCAAAACCTCGCCAAACGATTTCTATCAGTTCTGGATTAATGTCGACGACGCTGGTGTGGAGGACTACCTAAAAATATTTAGCCTACTTTCCCAGGAAGAAATTCAGGCAACGATGAACGAATTTAATGCCAATCGCAGTAGTCGTGCTGCCCAGAAGCGGTTAGCTTACGAAGTGACGGCACTGGTGCACGGCGTCGATGCCGCCACCGAGGCCGAGGCTTATGCCTCAAATTTGCGTAGCGCGAATATTCAGCAAGTGGCCGCTAGCCTTACCGTTCAGCCCGGTGATAGCGTTGTCGATACACTGCTATCGGCGTCGCTTGTATCATCAAAATCAGAAGCTCGACAACTACTTGCCGATGGCGGCGTCTACATCAACGACCAACCTGTCGCTCGCGAGCAATTTGAGGACTCAGATTTTCATGATGGCCAGCTAGTTTTGCGCAAGGGCAAGAAGCTCCAAAACAGCGTAGTAGTGCGCTTGCAGCCTTAATTGATACAATAGAAGACAATTAATAAAGGAATTTATGCCCGACACTACCCCGAAGACCAAGGCTCACCGCCGAGCCGACCAGTACAACGACCCACACCACAATTACCGCAAATACTGGGACGGTCGTGAGTACGAGCATGCCGCCGAGGAAATGGCTATCCAGCGCCTGCTAAAAGGCAAAAAATTCCGGAGCGCTGTCGATGTTGGTGGTGGTTTTGGTCGACTTTGCTTACTGCTCGAAAACTATGCCGATAAAGTTACTCTGGCCGAACCAAGCCAGCAGCAGCTCGACCTGGCCAAAGATTTCCTAAAAGATCACCCAGAAGTTGACCGCAAACTTATGCAGGCCGATGACTTACAGTTCAAAAACGGCGAGATTGACCTACTGACCATGGTGCGTGTCATGCACCACTTGCCCGATCCCAGCCAAGAATTTAGCGAAATCGCTCGCGTGCTGGCCGATGATGGCTACGCCATTATCGAAGTCGCCAGCTATGCGCACGCCCGCAACCGTATCAAGCATGCCCTAAAGGGTAAGCGTATGCCGGCCAAGCCGGTCGACATCCGCAGCGCGGCTAACCAGCGCGAAGAGGAAATTCCGTTCGTCAATCACAACCCCAAAACTGTCATCCGCCAGTTCCAGCACGCTGGTTTGCAGGTGGAGCGGGTACTGTCCGTGTCCAACCTCCGCAGTACCACTCTCAAGAAACATGTACCGATGAGCGCTATGCTGACAGCCGAAAAGCTCCTCCAGGCAGCCTTTGCTGGCATCTACTTTGGCCCAAGCATTTTCTTCCTCGTCAAGAAATCTAGTCGCTAGCCAGTTATACTGGTAGGTATGCAATTATCCAGTCCGCTGACTGATGCAAAGGGTGTCGGTGCGGCTGTGGCCGCTAAATTGGGTGTGCTCGGGCTCAAAACGGCAGGTGATATCATCGACTATTTTCCGCGCCGTTATGACGATTATTCAGCAGTAACCCCTGTACGCCAGCTGACGAAGCCCGGGCCAGTGACCATCCAGGCCGAGATTACTAGTATCAAGGGTCGTTATGTACGACGTGGCATGCATATCACCGAAGCGATTGCGAGCGATGAAACGGGTAGTACGCGGCTGGTGTGGTTCAATCAGCCCTACCGTGAGGCTGGTATGAAGCGCGGTGCGCAGTATTATATTTCTGGAAATTTCGAACTGAGCTACCAGCACTTTGCCATCCAAAACCCGAGCACTGAGCTCATGAGCGATTTTCCGGTGAACACGGCGCGGATTGTACCGATATATCGCGAGACCAAAGGTTTGAATTCGCGGCAACTGCGTGCAATGGTTACTCAACTGATGCCTCTCATCGAGGTATTGCCCGAAACCTTGCCAGCATGGATTATTACGGGCAATAAGTTGATGAGTCGCTCGCAAGCAGTCCGGGCTATGCACTTTCCAGAGTCAACAGACGAGCTTGACGCAGCCAGGCGCCGTCTGGGATTCGAAGAAGTTTTTCAGCTAATACTGGCTAGTTTGCTGAATAAGCAGGAACTCCAGACAGAATATGCGCCGGCGGTACCGTTCCAGGAGCAACTTGCCAAAGATTTTGTCAAAAATTTGCCGTTTCAGCTCACCGACGCGCAGCGCAAGGTTGTCTGGCAAATTTATCAGGACATCCAGCTGGAGCGCCCGATGAACCGGCTGGTCGAAGGTGATGTCGGAGCGGGCAAGACAGTGGTGGCGGCGATGGCAGCCGTGATGGTGCTCCATAGTGGTCACCAAGCAGCCCTGATGGCACCGACAGAGCTGCTGGCGCGTCAGCACGCCGATACATTACAAAAATTACTACAGCCACTCGGTTACGGCGACAAGGTCGGGCTGTTAGTCGGCAGCCTATCCGCCAAGCAGAAGCAGATAGCTCGCCAGCGCATCGCCGATGGTTCTATACGGTTCATGGTTGGCACGAACGCGCTGATACAAGAAACCGTTGACATGCATAGTCTGGAGCTGGTGATTATCGACGAGCAGCACCGTTTTGGTGTTGACCAACGTAAGGAACTGCAGATAAAGGCTGGCCATATGCCGCACGTGCTCAGCCTAACGGCGACGCCAATCCCGCGCTCACTGGCGCTAACATTGTACGGCGAGCTGGATGTCTCGCTGCTCGATGTAAAACCCGGTGGTCGTAAGCCGATTCTGACCGAGATTGTGTCGCCGAACTCGCGCAAAGATCTCTACGCCAAAATCGATGCCGAGCTAAACACTGGCCGGCAAATGTTTGTTGTTTGTCCGCTGATAAGTGAGTCGGGCCTGATAAGCAGCACTGCCGCCGAAAAGGTCTATGCGGACATGAGCAAACGCGACTTCAAACACCGCCGAGTCGGCCTGCTGCACGGCAAACTCAAGGCCGCCGATAAAAATGCTATCATGGCAGACTTTGTAGCGGGCAAGCTTGATATCCTGGTATCGACTACCGTTATCGAGGTCGGTGTCGATGTGCCGAATGCCAGTATTATGCTTATTGAGGACGCCGAACGATTTGGCCTGGCGCAAATTCACCAGTTACGCGGTCGGGTTGGTCGCAGTGATGCCCAGGGCTACTGCTACCTGATGCTTGGTGATTCTAAGGCTCCGAGTCGCCGGCTGCGCGCCCTACAAAGCAGTAACGACGGCTTCAAACTGGCAGAGCTGGACCTAGAACTGCGTGGCCCAGGTGCCATTTATGGGGCCGCCCAGCACGGTGAACTGGACCTGCGCATAGCCAAACTTACCGATACGCGGCTTATCCAGGCGGCTCGCAAAGCAGCCCAGGAATTCATCGATAGAGACGAAAAACTGCTACACTATAGCCAACTGGCCGAGCATGTAAAACGCCTGCGCTCGGTGACAAATTTGAACTAAGAAAGGACCAGCCCCAACGGCTATTTGACATGTATTCGGGCACGACGCTAACTCCTATGAAATGGTTCGATGCATGGTTTGGGGCGCACCAGAAAATCGACAGAGTGTCGCGCCGGCATTTGGCGCAAATATTCGAGGGCCGCGGTTATTATTTCCCGTCGAGTCTGCAAATTATCAATTTCGAAGGGCCAAACGGCCCAGACGGTATTAAACGCAAAGCTCCTGCCCAGGACGAGCCGTGGCATTTTTATGACCCCGAAGATCGCGGCGATGTTCGACTCGTGACGTCCATAACCGAACATTACGACAACCTGGTAACTGCGCTGCGTGAACGCAACCAAGCACGAGCAGCCTTCGAAGCGGCCTGGATGGCGCACGCCATTGTCGATGGCCTGACGCCCGCGCATCATCACCCATACGAGCGTGAACTGGCCAGTTTGCGTAGCGGACAGGGTATCGAGACCCGCAACAGCCCCAAGGAAAAGCTCCTGATGCACGGCGATACGATGACGCAGCGCGTCGGCAATAACTGGAAAATGTGGGGCGACAAAGGCTTGCTGTCAACGCACATAGCGTTTGAAATCGGGGTGGCGGTCATTGTCTCGCCGCTGCGGCTGAGTCGTGCCAAGCCGGACGATGCCGATTTGCTCGGGTTTCGTAGCCTCGGCATTGCAAACTTTTTCCATAGTCGAGCCCAGGCCGTCGCGGCACTTGAGATGTACAGTGCTTTTTATAAGCGTGGTTGGACGCCAAAACTTGCCAAGCAAGTCCGTCAACAACTGGCGCCGCTAATTGTCAGTAGTGTCACGCTGGCTTGGTACGGAGCAGTTATCGACAGCCAGCAACCTGCCAAAAAACACCGGACGACACGGGCCAAATCATGAGGATTATCGCTGGCCAGCTCGGCGGCCGCACATTTGATAGCCCGCCGGGCCACCGTACCCATCCGATGAGCGAAAAAGCCCGAGGGGCGATATTTAATGCTCTCGGCGATATAACCGGCCTGACTGTGCTCGATGCCTTCGCCGGTAGCGGCGCGCTGAGTTTCGAGGCCATCAGTCGCGGCGCCGCTAGTGCCGTGGCTATCGATGTTGACAAGTACGCTTACGAAACCCTGCAGTCCAATATCGAAGCGCTGGATTTAAAAGAACAGGTGATAGTACTGCGTAAAAACATCGCTGGCTGGTCGCGCAACAACCAGCACAAACAGTTCGACATCGTGCTGGTAGACCCGCCATACACCGACATTCGTCCTGACGTTATCGCTCGCCTGGCTGTGCACACCGTGCCGAACGGCATTTTCGTGTTGTCATGGCCCGGCCGCGAGCCAGTCCGCCCCATAGCCAACACAGAAATCGTTTCTCAGAAAGATTACGGCGACATCCAGCTGGTCTTCTACCGCCGTATCGGCTAAAATACTCAGGTTAGCGTCTTCCTAAACGAGCTTTTGAGCTAGGGAAAAGAGCAGCCGGACAAAATGTATTCCATTTTGCCTGCGCGATGAGAAAAACCGGTAGGTTTGTCTCATGCGAACAAGCGGATGTGGTGGAATGGTAGACACGCTGGTTTTAGGAGCCAGTGCCGCAAGGCGTGAAGGTTCAAGTCCTTTCATCCGCACCATAACCATTATGAAAATCACAGAATCGGAATCGTACGTAAGCATTGACGAGCTTCTCGAAAGCCCCGACATGACGCGCCTCGTGCTTGTTTCGTCACAACCAGAGCACACCATTGATAGGGAATTGCCGAACGGCTGGCGGCACCCGGAGCCACATAGTGTGCGCGAAGTCGATGCACCGAGAATCCGGTTTGCTCGCTTACGCCTCAGCCTCATAACGTTGCTGATGGGCAAACAAGATTAGCCAAGTGCTATATTCTGTTATCTATGTCCCTGGCCTCGGCGATGCCAACCCGCGCGGACAGCGCCTGCTGGTGCGCAGCTGGCGGTTTTGGGGTGTTCGGCCGCTATTTTTTCACCCTAAATGGGCTGATGGCGAAACGTTTGAGCCGAAACTGGAACGCTTGCTCGCCCTGATCGACGATGAGATTACCAAGGGGCGACAGGTGTCACTAGTCGCCGCCAGTGCTGGCGCCGGCGCAGCCATTCATGCCTTCGCCGCTCGCAAGGATGTCGTCAGCGGCGTAGTGCTGATAGCTGGCTGGGTAAACTCGCCGGAAAGTATCGGAGCGGGGTACCGGCGCAAGAACCCAGCGTTCTACGAGTCGGCCCGCGAGGTGCAGTTTTCACTCGACAAGCTGGATTTTGACAGCGATCGGCCACGCATTCAGTCGCGACAGGCTCTGGTCGACCCAATTGTGCCACGACAATTCAGCCAGGTGGCTGGGGCACGAAGTGTGACGGTGCCATCTATCGGCCACGCATTTACCATCGCCACGCAGCTACTTTTTGGTGCGCCTTTCTGGCTACGCTTTCTCAAGCGAGTCCAGAGGTGGTAGAATAGTCGCTAAGATGGCATTATCAACCCAACCGTACAAAGGCGCTCGCGATTTCTACCCAGAGGACAAGCGACTGCAAAAATATATGTTCGGCACCCTACGCCGAGTTTGTGAAAACTTTGGCTACGAAGAGTACGATGCCCCTATTCTTGAACCCCTCGATTTATATTTGGCCAAGACAGGCGAAGAAATCGTCAACGAGCAAACCTACAGCTTTACCGACCGTGGTGACCGTCAGGTAGTTATCCGCCCAGAGATGACCCCGACCGTTAGCCGCATGGTCGCCGCCCGCCGCCAAGAGCTAGCCTACCCACTGCGCTGGTACAGCATCCCGAACTTATGGCGGTACGAGCGCCCCCAAAAGGGACGCCTGCGCGAGCACTGGCAGCTAAATGTCGATATCTTCGGCGTGGCGGGTACAGAGGCCGAGCACGAAATTATTCTTCTAACCGACCAAATCTTCAAAGCTTTTGGCGCTCGAGCCGATATGTACAGTATCAGGCTCAACAGTCGCAAATTTATGGACTACGTCCTGGCCGTGTACTTGGGCTTCGACGAAGTACAGCAGAGTAGCTTTGCCAAACTGATCGACCGCATGAACAAAATGGAACGAACAGCGTTTGTGGTCCAGGCCGACGCCCTGTGTAGCCCATCGCAGCGCGAAGCCGGTATCGTCGATAGACTCATGTCAGTCCTCGAGAGCAAGGACATCGCTGGTCTGCCAGTCGAGCTGCAAACTCACCAAACAATGGTATTGCTGTCTGCCATGCTTGAAGCACTGGCTGAGGCGGGTGTAAGTAACGCCGTATTTGATATCACCGTTATGCGCGGCTTTGACTACTACACCGACATTGTATTTGAGGTAACTGATAACGACCCAGACAACAACCGTTCGATGATGGGTGGCGGCCGCTACGACGGCTTAGTAGGACTCTTCGGTGTTGAGCCGGTGCCAACAGTCGGTTTTGGCTTTGGCGATGTTACGCTGGCGGAATTCTTGAAGGGCCATGACTTGTTGCCGGCGCTCCATTCCGAAACAAATCTGTACGTTGTGCTGGCAGGTGATATCGCTGCGAAAGCTCAAAAGCCACTCGCCGACCTGCGCGGCATGGGCTTGAATGTTGCTGTCGACCTGAGCGGACGCAAGCTAGGGGACCAACTCAAAACCGCCGACAAAAAAGGCATCACCTACGTATTAGTTATCGGCGAACAGGAACTGGCAGACGGCCAATTTACCCTAAAAAATCTGCATACCGGTGCCGAAGAAAAGCACGGCCTGGAACGGATTGTCAGTATCGTTCGTGACCACCGCCACACCGAATAGCCGCTTGGTCCGCACTGTTAATACACGCCGTAATCTGTTACAGTAGGTGACTATGCAAATTACCAAAGACTCCGTTACCCCTACCAAAGTTAAGCTGACACTCGTCGCCGATGCCAAACAGCTGGCCGATGCCAAACAGGCAGTGCTCAAAAAGCTAGCGCCAACTGTCAAGGTACAGGGCTTCCGCGCCGGCAAGGCCCCGATGAGTGTTATCGAAAAAAACCTCGATCCGGCTGCCTTTCAGACAGAATTTCTCGACACGGCCGTCAATCAGCTGTATGTAACTGCCCTAGACCAGGAAAAACTCCGCCCTGTTAATAGCCCGGATGTCAGCATCAGCAAATTCGTGCCGTTCACGACGCTAGAAATTACCGCCGAAGTTGAAGTTATTGGCAGTATCGTGTTGCCTGATTATAAAAAGATAAAGCTGGCTCAAAAGCCAGTCAAAGTTGATGCCAAAGATGTCGACGAGGTGATAGAAAACTTGCGTACCCGTGCTGCCGAAAAGCAAGATGTCGCCCGGGCCGCCAAATTTGAGGATGAAGTAACTATCGACTTTACCGGCACCGACGCCAAAACCCATGAGCCCATTGCTGGTGCCGACGGCAAAGATTATCCACTAGTACTCGGCAGCAATTCCTTTATCCCCGGGTTCGAAGAAGAACTTATTGGTTTGAAAGTGGGAGCCACCAAGACTTTTGATATCGTATTTCCGAAAGATTACGGCACCCAAGCCCTACAGGGCAAGAAGGTTAGTTTCGAAGTTACTGTGCAAAAAGTCCAGGAACTTGCCAAGCCCAAAGCCGACGACGCCTTTGCCGCCACAGTTGGCCCATTCAAAACCCTTAGCGAGCTAAGGGGCGATATCAAAAAGCAGCTGACGGCCGACCGCACACAGCAAGCGCGCCAAGATTATCAGAGCGAGCTACTTGGTACGATTTCCGAAAAGACTAAGGCCGAAATCCCGGATGTTCTTATCGAGGATGAGCTCGAGCGTATCGAGGCCGATGAGCGTCAAAATCTAATGTACCGCGGCCAGACCTGGGAAGAACACCTGGCGGCCGAAGGTGTGACAGAAGAACAGCACCGCGCTCGTGAGCGCGAGGGCGCCAAGGCCCGCGTGACAGCCGGCTTGGTACTCGGTGAAGTGGCTGAGCGAGAAGGCATTCGTGTCTCGCCAGATGAGCTAGAAATCCGTATTCAACTTCTGAAGGGCCAATATGCCGACGAAGCGATGCAGTCCGAACTAGACAAGCCAGAAAACCGCCGCGACCTCCAAGGGCGCATGCTCACCGAAAAAACCATCGACAAACTCACCGAATACGCCAGCAAGTAAAGCCCGGACGGATTGCAATTAGCACTCTTGACTTGAGAGTGCTAATTTCCTATCATGGAGTTACGAACAGAAAGCAGGTTATTCCATGAGTGTACTTATTCCAACGGTAATCGAAAACGAAGGCCGCTATGAGCGGGCCTATGACATCTATTCTCGGTTACTCAAAGACCGGATAATCTTCCTCGGTAGCGATGTCAACGAAGCCAGCGCCAATACCATTGTCGCCCAGCTGCTCTTCCTGCAGTCGCAGGACGCCAAAAAGGACATTTATCTGTATATCAACAGCCCTGGAGGTAGCGTGTACGACGCTCTGGCCATCTACGACACCATGGAATTTGTCACCAACGACATTCAGACAGTTGGAATTGGTGTCCAGGCCTCGGCTGCGGCATTCTTGCTCAGTTCTGGTGCCAGGGGTAAGCGTTTCCTACTCCCAAATTCTACGGTTATGATCCACCAACCATCCAGCGGCACACGGGGCAAAGTCACCGACCAAGAGATCGACCTCAAGGAATCGCTGCGCATAAAAGCCCTGCTAGAGGGCATCATGGCTAAAAACACCGGTCAAAAACCAGCCAGAATCCACGAAGATATGGAACGCGACAAGTGGCTCACCGCCAAAGAGGCCAAAGCCTACGGTTTAGTAGATGCCGTTATCAACGACATCACCGTACCCCAGAAAAAAGCCTAGCCGATTCTCCATTGTTGACATATATACTGGTGACGCTCATACTATAGGCTAAGAAGTAGTGTAAGTTGGGCTGTGCTGCCGTGGCCAAAGCAGTAAGCACCAAATCCCCCAGTCTTAGTAATCTTCGCTCACCAAAACACTAAACGATCAAAAACCAGTTACTAACCACTTATAACAAGGGGGCATTGCTACCGCGTATGGCAAAGACAAGCAGTACTAAACAGGCTGCCAGCCGTGTATATTTCACGTCTGACGACAGCGCACTCGAGCTACCAAGCTTAGTTGATCATCAAAATAAGTCATTCCAATGGTTTGTCGATGAAGGTTTGGGCGAACTACTCGCCGAAATCAGCCCGATAGACGACTACACCGGCGCCAAACTGTCGCTGACGTTCAAGGATTATCACTTCGAAGACCCCAAAACGACCGAGAACGAAGCTCGCGAGAACAACGTGAGTTACGAAGCGCCCCTAAAAGCGACTGTCGAGCTGGTAAACAAAGTCACCGGCGAGATAAAAGAGCAGGAAATCTACTTGGGTGACTACCCCTGGATGACCAGCCGCGGAACATTTGTGATTAACGGCGCCGAGCGCGTCGTGGTGTCACAGCTTATCCGTTCGGCCGGTGTGTTCTTTACCGCCGACCAACACGGTACGCACGCCCTTTACGGCGCCAAGGTTATTCCTGGCCGTGGTGCGTGGCTCGAGTTCGAGACGGCTGCTAGTGGTGCGTTGTTTGTTAAAATCGACCGCAAGCGCAAAATTGCCGTCACGACACTACTGCGCGCCCTCGGTGTTACCGAGTCTGCTATGCGCGACGCCTTCAAGAACGTCGACAGCGGCAAACTCAGCTACCTGGACGCCACCCTCGAAAAAGACCCAACTAAGGGCCAGAACGACGCCCTTATCGAAGTCTACCGCCGCCTGCGCCCAGGTGACTTGGCTACTGTTGATAACGCCAAATCACTCCTAGAAAACATGTTCTACAACTTCAAACGTTTCGACCTCAGCCGTGTCGGCCGCTACAAACTGAATAAGCGCCTTGACCTGAATGTTCCCAATACCAGCGAGAACCGCGTTATGCGCTTGGATGATTTGCAGGCTATCATCGCCGAAATTATGCGACTCAATAACACCCAGGAACCGGCTGACGACATCGACAGCCTGGCCAACCGCCGTGTTAAATTGGTCGGCGAGCTCGTCCAGCGCCAGTTCCGTATTGGTCTGCTACGCATGGAGCGCAACACCAAAGACCGCATGTCTATGTCCGAAATCGAAACGGTCGCTCCCGGCCAGCTGATAAATGCCCGCCCAGTCGTGGCTGCCGTCCGCGAATTCTTTGCCTCGAGCCAGTTGAGCCAGTTCATGGACCAGATTAACCCACTGTCGGAACTCGCCCACAAACGTCGCCTCAGCTCGATGGGCCCTGGTGGTCTGTCCCGAGAGCGCGCCGGTTTTGAAGTCCGTGACGCTCACGCTACGCACTACGGTCGTATCTGTGCTGTCGAAACTCCCGAGGGCGCCAACATTGGTTTGGTGCTGAACCTCGCCAACTACGCTCGGGTGAATGATTATGGTTTTGTCGAAACCCCATACCGCAAGGTTACCAATGCCGCTACTGCCAAAGACGCTGTCGGCCATATCGCCGCGGTTAATTTCGAAGACGAAAAGGGCAAATTAATCGTTAAGGCCGGTGCCAAAATCACCGCTGCCGACAGCGCCAAGCTTGCCAAGGTTGCTGCGCAGATTACCTGGCCAGTTAAGGCGAAAGTCACGACAGATGTTGTCTACATGGACGCCTACGAAGAGCAGTCGAGTGTTATTGCCGGTGGTGGTAACGAAGTAAATGCCGATGGCTACTTTGTCCACGACCGTGTCAGCGCTCGCCAGAACCTAAAGTCTAGCGAAGTTGATGCTAATGATGTCACCCTGATGGATGCCAGCCGTAACCAGATTATCGGTTCATCGGCTGGCCTCATTCCGTTTATCGAGAAAAACTACGTCTACCGCTCGCTCATGGGTAGTAACCAGCAACGTCAGGCTGTGCCGCTGATCCAGCCACAAGCACCGATTGTTGGTACCGGTCTCGAGACATCTGCCGCTCATAACACTGGCCAGGTCATTCTTGCCGAGGGTGCGGGCGAAGTCACTCAAGCCTCTGCCGAAGAAGTAAAGGTCAAGTACAAGGAAGGCACCGTTAGCTACCTACCACAGCACTTTGTGCGTAGCAACGAAGGCACGAGCATTAACCAGCGCGTGGTTGTCAGCACGGGCGATAAAGTCAAAGCCGGCGATGTCCTGGTGGAAGGTATGTCTATCGACGGCGGCGAGTTAGCGCTTGGGAAGGACCTGCGCGTGGCATTTATGCCATGGGCTGGCTACAACTTCGAAGACGCTATCATCATCAGCCGCAAACTGGTCGAAGACGACACCCTCACGAGCATTCACATCGTTGACTTCATGATAGAAGTTCGCGAAACCAAGCTTGGCCCCGAAGAAACCACCCGCGATATCCCTAATGTCTCCGAGGACGTCCTGCGCCACCTCGACGAGGAAGGTATCGTCCGCGTCGGCGCCGAAGTTCGCCCCGGTGATATTCTTGTGGGTAAAATCACACCAAAGGGCGAGCAAGAGCTCAGCTCCGAGGAGCGCCTCCTGCGCGCTATCTTCGGCGAAAAAGCCAAAGAAGTCCGCGACACATCACAGCGCATGAGCAACGGCAAGCACGGTAAAGTCGTCGGCGTGAAGATCTTCAGCCGCGAAACGGGCCACGAGCTCAAAGCTGGCGTTATCAAGCAAATCCAGGTCTTCGTAGCCCAGATGCGCAAGATTTCCGTCGGTGATAAACTCGGTGGACGCCATGGTAACAAGGGTGTTATCGCCCGTATCCTGCCACAGGAAGACATGCCGTTCATGGAAGACGGTACGCCTGTCGATATCGTGCTCAACCCACTGGGTGTGCCGAGTCGTATGAACATCGGCCAGCTGTTTGAAACCCACTTGGGTATGGCTGCTCGCATGCTCGGCATGAAGGTCGCTAGTCCATCATTCAACGGTGTACCTCTAGAAAAGATCCGCGAACTCCTCACCGAAGCTGGTTTACCCGACGATGGCAAACAGCAACTGTTCGACGGCCGCACCGGTGACGCTTTCCGCGAGCGCACTACTGTCGGCTCGATGTACATGATTAAGCTCAACCACATGGTTACCGATAAGATCCACGCCCGCAGTACTGGTCCATACACTATGGTTACCCAGCAGCCACTCGGCGGTAAGGCTCAAAACGGTGGCCAGCGCTTCGGTGAAATGGAAGTCTGGGCTTTGGAAGCCTACGGCGCCGCCTATACGCTCCAGGAAATGTTGACTATCAAGTCCGATGACGTCTATGGACGTTCCAAGGCCTACGAGTCTATCATCAAAAAGACCGAAATTATCGGGCCAAAGATTCCCGAAAGCTTCAACGTGCTTGTTAAAGAGCTCCAGGGTCTGGGCTTGAAGGTCGACCTGGTGACATCGAACGAAATTATCGATGCCGAAGCTGTCCTGGCGACCAACATTCGCGACGAAGCCAGTCACCCAGCGGAGATCGAAGTGCCACAGCCATCAATATCTGATATTGATGTCACCGAGGACCATGAAGTCGACGAGTTCATGGTAATCGGCGTGGACGACGAAATTCACGAAGTAGCCGACATGGCACCAGTCATCGCCGATGACGCAACTGACACCACCACAGACACTAACGAAGGGGAGGAGGCCTAATATGAGAAGTTACGCATACGCTAACGATATCGCGAACTTTGACGCTGTCCGCCTCGCTGTCGCCAGCGCAAAAGACATCCTGGACTGGAGCTACGGCGAAGTCCTCAAGCCAGAAACTATCAACTACCGTACCCAAAAGCCGGAGCGCGATGGCTTGTTCTGCGAACGTATCTTTGGCCCTGTCAAAGATATCAACCCACACGACGCCAAATACAAGGGTGTCCGTAGCCGCGAAGCCGCCGTCGACAAAAACGGTGAGCTGGTAACCCGCAGTATTGTCCGCCGCGAACGCATGGGCCATATCAACCTAGCCGTACCAGTTGCGCACATCTGGTTCCTGCGTGGCACCCCGAGCGCTATGGGTCTCATACTTGGTATGACAGTCAAAAACTTGGAGCGTGTCGCCTACTTTGCCAGCTACATCATTATCGACGTAAATACCGATAAGCGCGACAAGATGCTTACTGATAAGGAAGCCGAATTTGCGGCCGCCCAGGAAGCTATCAAACTGCGCTACGAAACCGAAGCCAAAGCTGAGGACGCCAATGTCAAAGCCCTGGCCGAGATGCAAACCAAAGAAATCGAGGAAGTAAGTCAAGATTTCGAGCTACTCAAAGCCCAACTCAGTGGCCTCGTGAAGCTCAGCCTGATCAACGAGACCGATTACCGTAATCTACCGGACGACATTCGCGAGCTCGTGAAGGTCGGTATGGGTGGTGCAGCCCTCAAAAACCTGCTCGACCAAGTCGACCTCACAAAGCTAACCGCCGAACTAACCCACGAAGCCGAAGATGCCAAAGGTCAGCGCAAGAAGAAGCTGATGAAGCGCCTGCGACTGCTAGAGTCGATGGACCGCGCCAATATCGAACCAGGTTCGATGTGTGTCACTGTTCTACCGGTTATCCCACCAGACCTGCGCCCGATGGTCCAGTTAACTGGTGGCCGCTTTGCGACCTCCGACCTCAACGACCTCTATCGCCGTGTCATCAACCGCAATAACCGCCTTAAGAAGCTAATGGACCTCAACGCGCCGGAAGTTATCCGCCGCAACGAGCAGCGTATGTTGCAGGAAGCTGTCGACGCCCTGATAGACAACAACAGCGCCCGCAGTGGTCGCGCCGTAGCCGCTACTGGCCAGCGCCGCCGCCTGAAGAGCCT
>JBBQTW010000008.1:0-22520 GCA_038234505.1 Saccharimonadales bacterium (SeqCode)
GATGCCCGTGCCTACATGGAGCTCGATGGTTGCAATGGTGTCCTCGTGGGTGCCGCCAGCCTCAATTACCAGCAATTCAGCGGTATTGTCAGCAGTGCCTACCAGCTAGCAACCGAAGGGAATTAGCCGCATGGCTGACAAACCTTTGAAAGATGCAAAAACGTTTGATGTTGCGAAACCGGTGAAGTCGGCCGCTCCAGCCACGCCAGCGGCGCTGGTAACAAATCGTCCGGTCCTTTCGGACTCCGGCGCAGTAGATGTTTCTGGTGACGAAGCCATGGCCTCTGGGGAAGTCAAGCCCCAGCCAGCAGCTACCGGTGGTCATCTCAAAATCCAACCACTAAACCCAGATACCAAGCCCGAGTCGGACACGCCGCCGGCGAACTCAAACGAAGAAACAGCCACCGACAATAGTAAAGACAGTTCTCCAGTTGTTAACGACAGTATTGACGATGACGCCGACGATACGGCCACCCGCGGCAAAGCCCCGAACGCCGAGGATGAAGATCTCGCCGCCAAACGTGCCGCCGAACGCCAAGCTCAGCTTGATAAAATTGCCGAAGCTCGCACCTACTACCTGCCAATAAACCAAGTTGTACGCCGCCGCAGCCGCCATGTCGCCGCCGCCGGGCTCGTACTTATAGTCTGCCTCGGGATAGCCTGGGCCGATGTCGCCCTCGACGCCGGACTTATCACTATCCCTGGCGTCAAAGCCCCAACCCATTTCTTCGACAAATAGCGCCCCACAACGAGTAAGTTACAACAGATTAAACTGCTGGTTCTTGCTAAAATTAGGACGTGCAAAATGACGCTTCTGACCTACTGGTAGGCTTAAACACCGAACAACGCCGAGCCGTCGAGACCACCGAAGGACCGCTGTTGATTCAGGCTGGCGCCGGCAGTGGCAAGACCAAAACGCTGACGCACCGAATTGCCTACATTATTGCCACCCACCAAGCGACACCGTTCAACATCCTGGCCGTCACCTTTACCAACAAAGCCGCCAAAGAAATGCGCGGCCGAGTAGCTATGTTGCTGGGCCGGAGCGCCGATGACCGGGGGTTTATGCCCTATATGGGGACGTTCCACGGTATCTGCGTGCGACTACTGCGTCAGGACGGCGAGTCGATAGGCATCCCGCGTAGTTTTGTTATATTCGATGAGTCCGACCGACTGGCGGCTATCAAACAAGCTAGCAAACAGCAGATGATAGACGAAAAAGCCTTCCCGCCGCGCACCCTCTGCAGTCTTATCAGCAGCGCCAAAAACGACATGATTAGCCCCGAGGAATATGCCGCCAGTGCCCATAGTCCGGCGGCTAAAACGGCTGCCCAAATCTTCCCGTCGTATCAGCGAGCACTACGCGATGCCGCGGCGCTTGATTTCGACGATCTTATTAACCGCACGGTGCAGATGCTGCAGTCCCAACCGGAGGTCAAGGCCAAATGGCGCGAGCAGTTCAAATACGTTATGATTGACGAGTATCAAGATACCAACACCGCTCAATATAAATTAGTTAACTTGCTAACTAATGAGCACAAAAACATCGCTGTAGTGGGGGACGACTGGCAGAGTATTTATAGCTGGCGCGGCGCGGATTTTCGCAACATCCTGAACTTCGAACGTGATTATAAAAACTGCACGATTATCAAACTTGAGCAAAATTATCGCAGTACCAAAAACATCCTGGATGCGGCGCACGCGGTGATTACTAAAAACGCTCAGCGCAGCGACAAGCAGCTCTGGACTGACGCCGGCGACGGCTTACCGGTTCAGATGCTGCAAGTCATGAGTGAGCGGTCTGAAGGGGAAGCTATCATCCGCCGCATCAGAGCCGGAGTCGACACGGCCCGCCGTCACTACCGCGATTACGCCGTGCTGTACCGCACCAATGCCCAGAGCCGTTCGATAGAAGAAGCCTTCGTGCACATGGGCGTTCCGTACCGAGTTGTTGGCGGTGTACGCTTCTACGACCGCAAAGAAATCAAAGACATCATGGCCTACCTGCGTATAATCTTTCAACCTGAGGATAGCATTAGTTTTGAGCGGGTGGTAAACGTGCCGACCCGCGGCATTGGTACTACCAGCGTTCAGAAATTCCTGGCCTGGCAAACCCGCGAGCAATTTACCCTGTTCCAGGCGCTGACCGAAGTCGAAAACTGCCCAGACCTGACGCCCAAAGCTCGCAAGAGCCTCGGCGAACTGGGTGATATCCTTAGCAGCCTACGTACTGTCATGGATGACGCCTCGGTATCTGGGCTAGTCGACTCACTTATAAGGCGGCTCGATTATCTGCAATTTATCAATGACGGCACGCCGCAGGGCGAAGCCCGCGCCGAAAACGTCCGCGAACTACTAAGCGTCGCCAGGGAGTACGAGGATCTGGGTCTGGCTGGTTTCCTGGAGGAAGTTAGTCTGGTGAGCGACCTGGACAGTGCTAATTTCGATGGCGACGCCGTGACGCTGATGACGCTGCACGCTGCCAAGGGCTTGGAATTCCCGGTGGTATTTATGACCGGACTAGAGGAAACAATCTTCCCGCACTCCCGGGCCCTGTACGACCAATCAGAGATGGAAGAGGAGCGCCGACTATGCTACGTCGGCATGACCCGGGCCCGCGAAGAACTGTACATGGTCTACGCGAGCAGCCGCATGCTATATGGTGGTATCCAGCACAACCCACCGAGCCGCTTTCTATCCGAAGTTGATGCCGAATTTCAGTCGGCCGATACTCTGGGCAGCGCGTCTATTCCGCTCGGACAGCCAATTGGGCTGCCCAACACCAGCCAAGCGGTCGACGACTACAACCAAGAGCCGCGCTATGTGCCAGAGCTCAACGAGGGCGACGGCGTCCGCCACCAGACTTTTGGTACCGGCACGGTCGTTGATGTTGATGGCGATACCGTGACAGTTTATTTCCGCGGCAAGGGTGCCCGCAAGCTCAATGTTGCCTTCGCCCCCCTGGAGAAATTGTAATGTCGGGCAGTCTGCGGCGGCTGCGCAACCGAGTGAAGTTTTACGTGCTATGGCCGGGGCTGTTTGTATATTTTTGGCATAGTCACCGGACGCGGGTAATAGTTCGCTGCCGCGGTGAGCTTCTGCTGATACGCGACAGTACGCGCTATATTTACGACGATAGCAGCTGGACGCTGCCAGGCGGCGGTGTCAAACGCGGCGAAGAAGAAGCCGTCGCAGCTGCCCGCGAACTTCACGAAGAACTTGGTATTGTTGTCGAGCCGGATAGCCTGGTAGAGCTCGGCCAGCGCGAAATAAGCAGTCTGGGCCTGCGCTATTATGCCAATTATTATCTGATGGACATCATCCGCAAACCACAACTTATCATCGACAGCCGCGAAGTCAGTGGTGCCGACTGGTATGCCCTGGATACTCTCGACAGTCTTTCCCAGAAGCCAGAACTGGTCGCTGGGCTGGAGCTTTTGTCGGCCAAGAAGTAACTTTGGTATACTAGGGGAGCCTTAGCAGAGGTACGAGACTACGCGGTAGTCGCAACATCTGCAGCCACTTATGCAATTACGCTTACGAAAATTTCAACGCCTGGCTCGCAGCCTCCACGCCCACCCACTGATGGTGCCGGTGGTGACTTTTGTAGCCTTGCTGGCGCTTAGTTCGCTCGGTTATTGGGTGCTGAATCGTCACGATGCACCAGTGTCGAATGCCTATATTGTGATAATCAAACACGACCACGCGGTGCAGACGGTACCCAGTCGCGAACCGACAGTCGGCGCGCTGCTCGACAAGCTGCATATCAGCCTAAACCAGGGTGATGTAGTCGAACCGGCCAAAAACACCCCTATCAACCAGGAGGATTTTCGTATAAATATTTATCGGGCCGTGCCGGTCGAAATTGTCGACAATGGCCACAAGACATTTGCTTTTAGTGCGGCGACTACCTCGCGCAGTATTGCAGCCCAGGCCGGCGTAACCACCTATGCCGAGGATGGCCTGGATACGCGGCCGATAGGCAACTTCGTCACCCAGGGTGCGCTCGGCGAACAAGTGGTAATAAATCGCTCGGTGCCAGTGAACTTTAACCTCTACGGTACGCTTACCACCACCCGAACCCATGCCAAAACTGTCGGTGAGCTGGTGAAAGAAAAAGGTGTCAAACTAGCCAAAAACGATCAAATTTCGCCAGCTGCCGATACGCCACTCACGCCCAACTTGCCAGTTTTTGTAACCCGCAACGGCACAAAACTAGAAAACGTTACCGAAGTAATTGCCGTACCGACGCAGATTATCCAGGACGATACACTGGCGTTTGGTACCAGTGCTGTCCGGCAGACTGGCTCAGCTGGTGAGCAGATAACGACCTACGAGGACAAACTTCAGAATGGACAGATTGTCGGCCGAACGGTAGTGCAAACTGTCGTTACTCGCCAAGCCGTCACCCAGATAATGGTGCAGGGGACATCGCTCAGTGGCATCAAGGCCGATATGTCGCTGGCTGGTATCGCGCCGGGGGACTACAGCGCAGCCGACTATATTATTAGCCGCGAGTCCGGCTGGTGCCCCACCAAAGCCCAGGGCGAACACACCTGTCCGGTGACGCCCGACAATCAGTTTACTTCCGGCGGTTATGGCCTCTGCCAGGCTACCCCGGGCTCCAAAATGTCGTCGAGCGGTGCTGACTGGGCGACCAACCCGGTCACTCAGCTGCGCTGGTGCAATGGCTATGCCGTTAGTCGCTACGGAGGCTGGCAAGCGGCCTACAGCCACTGGCTTAGTTATCATAACTGGTAGATACGCTACAATAACTTGATGATAAAAGCTTTACTCTTTGATGCGGATGGTGTGCTTTTCTTCCACGCCGATAAACTGTTTTCTGAACGACTGGCCGAAGACTATGGTGTCGAAACCACTAAGCTGGAACATTTTTTCACGCATATCTTCCCCGAATGTATTGTCGGCAAAAAAGATCTCAAGATAGAACTCGCAGGGAAGCTAGAGGCTTGGGGCTGGCGCGGCTCCGTTGACGAGCTTTTGGATTACTGGTTCTCCTACGAGAGAAATATTGACCAGCCGTTGGTAGAGTATGTCCGTAATCTGAAACATCGTGATATCCCATCGTATGTCGCCACAAACAATGACCATTATCGTGCTGAGTGGCTCTTTGATGCCTTGAATGTGGACGAAGAAGTGTTCAGTAAGCTGTACGCAGCAGGTGACATGGGTGTGGCTAAACCCGAACACAAGTTTTTTGAAATTATCTTTGATGATTTAACTAACTTGACCCCTGGCGAAGTACTTTTCTGGGACGACTCTGAGCCAAATCTAGACGCTGCCCGAAAGTTCGGTATACAAGCCGAACTTTATTCAAATTTCAACAATTTTAATGAGAAGATGAAGTCGTATGTCTAATAATCCCGTGCCGAATAAATCTTTGGGGCAACACTGGCTCGATGATGAGCTGAGTTTGCAGGCGATGTGCGAGGCCGCCGAGGTTTCCGCCGACGACACTATTTTGGAAATTGGTCCCGGCCTGGGCAGTCTGACAAAATTACTGATTGAGCAGGCCAGGGAAGTGGTGGCCGTGGAGTTCGACCACGTGCTGGCTCGCAACTTGCCAAAGCGAATTAATGCCGTAAACCTGCGGGTTACCAATCAAGACATCCTGAAGTTCGACTTCACGCAGCTGCCACCAGATTACAAACTTGTTGCTAATATCCCCTATTATCTGACAAGCAACCTCATCCGCGTGCTCAGCGAATCGCCCAACCAGCCGAGTGTGGCCGTGCTACTGGTGCAGAAGGAAGTCGCTCAGCGGGTGGTGGCCGAGCCAGGTGCTATGTCTGTCCTCAGTGTGACGGCGCAGTACTATTGGCAAGTAGGTGTCGGGCCGATTGTGCCCGCGGAGCTGTTCACCCCGCCGCCAAAGATTGATTCGCAAATACTTATTCTGCAGCGCCGCAGCGAACCACTATTTCCAGAGGTGAACGCCAAAGATTTCTTCCGCCTGGTGAAAGCCGGTTACGGGGAGCGGCGCAAGATGTTGCGGAGCAGTCTAAGCGGGGGGCTTCACCTGGCCAAACCAGATATCGAACAGCTGCTTATTTCCGCAAATATCGACCCAAATCTCCGCGCCCAAGCGCTGTCGCTTGACGACTGGCATCGACTCTACCAAAAAACCCGCTAGTCCCCTGCTCCGATAATACTTGACGTGTTAAGTATTATTATGCTAAACCGTAAGCAGTAAGGAATTATCAGCCATGCAAGACAACGCTCACGCCATCCATGCCCTACTCCACCAACTATCGGCGATGTTTAGCCGCGAATCCGATCAAATCCTCCAGGAGCAGCTGGGGATAGGGCTATCACAGTTCAAGATACTCGAAACGCTAGTCGAAAACTCCGCCATGCAGCAGCGCCATATTGCTGTACAGCTGGGGCAGACCGAGGCGAGTATTAGCCGCCAGATAAACCTCATGGAGCGCAAAGGGCTGATAGAGTCGATGCGCAACCCAGTTAATCGCCGCGAGCATATCACTAGCCTCACCCAACGTGGTGAGCGCCTCACCGAAGCTGCCGAGCGTATCCTAACCCTCCACAACTCCGCCTCGCTCACCCGCCTATCAAAAAAAGAGCAATTAGTACTGCTAGACCTACTACAGAAAGTTAGCTCCTGAGTGATCTACCTCATTGGTGGTGCTCCGCGTGTTGGCAAGACCAATCTCGTAGCTAAAGTTCTATCGTTACAGCCAATGCACGCCATATCCACTGACGCGGTACGGTACATGTTGCGGCGGACCGTCCCTAGAAATGTTTTAGCTGCAGAACTGTTTACTGCCGACAAAGAGTTATTGATTAATGGTGAGCTCGATACGGTACTGCAGCATCAGAATGCAGAATCAAGGGCGCTTTGGCCATATTTGCTTGAAATAATGCACTCCTACGACCTTGATGGTTATGACGTGCTGCTGGAAGGTGTCGCAGTGTTGCCTGAGCTCGTTCGACAGCTAGAAATGCCGAGTAAAGCGATAATCATAGGCAATAATGATAGCGAACACGCCGAGCGGGTGCTGCAATTAGCTGGTCAGAATACGCATGATTGGTTACATACATATTCACCTGCTCAAGCACAGGCGTCGGTAGCGTTTTTTGCGCATATGAATGACTGGCTCAAATCAGATGCCGAACAACACAAACTAGCTTTTTGTGAGCTGAGCGATAACGATTTCTACACAGATCTTGAACGGGCAGCAAAAACGCTGCTGAGCTAGCCAAAACGCTTAGGTTTATGCTATAATATATCCTGATGGGGCTGAATTTTAAGCTCGACGTTGGACTTTATCGGTTAGATCAGCAGGTCGCTTGTCAGCGTATAGACAAATCCCAACAATTGCAAACCGCAAGAACTTGGTTGCATCTGTAGCTAACATCTTTGGTCAGGTCAAACTGCCACAGACTAAGCTTGCATTTGCACTTGCAGCCTAATTTTGACTGCAGCGCTCAGAACGACATCAGATAGTACGAAAGCGCTATATATTTTCTGGTTGCTCACGGAGAGCCATTCGAACTACGTGCTAAGACTAGGATTGCTCGCTCGGAATGTTTGTTCGCTTATATACCCGAGTGCTAAGACAGTAAAACGAACTATACCTGTAGACGACTAACCAAGATAAACCGGCGGACGCGGGGGCAGTACCCGCCAGCTCCACCAAACATAAGCACTATGAACTCAATTAATTGAGGTCATTTTTGTTAGCAATCCTTGTATAGGGTGCATGTATTCGTAGACAAATAGACTTGATTGTTCTATAATATTGTTTATATGTCAGATATTAAAAAATTCACGCTGGATTCACTCCAACCGGGCAGTAGTATTCAATTTAGTGATGCCACTGAATTACATGCCTTTGAAGACTTACTAGCACCATTAGTTGATTCTAGTTACAATGCAGAGCTTTGGAGCGGACGTACTGCACTAAATGATTTATGGCGTCCAGAAAAGTTCAATGGACGAATAACAGACTTACAACTAACAGTCATGTCAGACCCTCATGACCGACTATTAGATGCAAGAGAACGAGGCTGGACGATTATTAAAGGCAGGAGTTATAAACGCACAACCGATGAAACATTAAACGGAATCAAGAATTTTGTAGGCTTCACATTTACTGGGATGGCTCGGAGTACAGGGCGTGGTAATGTAGGTCAAATCCAGGCCGAGCTCTGGTATGGTCCTAATCCCAAATATCTGCGGAAATTCAAAGCAGCTACCTACCTACGTAGACAGCAATACACAGCTGTTTCTGGCGAGGTGCGCACTTCTGAAAGCATCGAACACAGAAAAGAATACGAATATATTACATCACCAGCAGCTTCAACGCTCGGTAGGTCTCTAGTTAGGGCCGTAACCCATCCAAAGATTGAAAAAGAAAAATTTATAGAGTTACAGGAATCGTCAAAGAGAATCGCTTTTGATGTGCTCAGGCATGAGATGATGCGACCTATCTCTAACGGAATGCATAACTAATGCTCCTACAAAGGGTGATACCCGTTAAGGGCTCCAGTCTCCTTTAGACGTTCTAACTCAGCTTGACTATCGAGCCAGTCGTCCCAGAGTAAATCATGCCAACGATATATCTCCTCCATAATGAGGGGTGAACTTTTTTCGAGGTGGTCCACCAATCCAAGGACCCGAGTATAGCTCGGGTTTTTTGATAGGGGAAACCGGTGTTGTGAATTTAGGAGGTCCGTCCTCCTGGGGGTGTACGGCCTCTGTAAGGTTGGCTCATGTATAATGTTGGGATGATTAAAAAACTACTATCTTCACTCGGTTTGGCTATCGCCGCGCCACTACTGCTTACGCAATTAACCTTCGCATCATCGCTGTTTCCGACCGGTAACCTGGGTGTGGATATTGGCTACCCGAACTGTACGGCCAAGGTTCCGGCAGTGAGTTTTGGCATTGTTGGGGTTAACAATGGCTTGGTGTATGGGCACAGTGCGTGTGCCGCGAGCGAAGCCAAGCAGTTTCCGACTGTCGGCCTGTATGCCAACACTGGCCTGAATGCTAGCGCTAGCTCGCAGTACTATGTGGCAGCGCAGGTGGGCTGTAACGGTGACACGCAGTGCGCCGCGTATAACTATGGCTATAATGCCGGCAAAGATGCCGTCAGTTACGCTAGCTCGCAAGGTCTCACCACCAACAATTGGTGGCTAGACGTCGAGACCATGAATACCTGGAACAAGGACGTCGCGCAGAATCAAAAAAGTTTGCAGGGCGAATACGACGCCTTGGCTGCCAGCGGCGCCACTACCGTGGGTGTCTACAGCACCACTGCCCAGTGGCAAAGTATTACCGGCGGCTGGCAGAACAACTGGCCGAGCTGGGGAGCTACCACCTGGACAACTGCCAATCAAGCCCAGGCATATTGCTCCGGACATCAGTTTAGCGGCGGCCCGAGCCTACTCCTGCAGTACAAGGCCAAACAGAGCAAAGTCGACCAAGATGTCGCCTGCTAATTACTTTTGGCTTTTTCGAAAACTAACGTCGGAGCAATCACACAGGGGTGATTTGGCTCACACCCCAAAAAGTACTATATCTTTGACATAGAGGCGTGTATGATTGGGGACAAAGAGGAAGAAGTTCATGCGAGAGTTCAGCCGACTACTGCTCCGTCACTGGCAAGTTAGCGCCCTCTTCTTTGTGATTGCCGTCGCCTATGTGCTGGAAACATTGTTGGTGCCAGCCGCCAAATCCACCCTCACGCATTATCATATCGGTACATCTGAGCTGCACATGCTGCAGCTGGCAGTGATTATTCCGTATATCATCATATGGGTGGCGGCTCTGATGGGTTATATGCGGCTCCAGGACTACACCACTTCGCTCGGCGATAGCAAGGACGGCATGGCGTTTAGTTATATAACCAGGGGCGTGCTGTGGTTTTCGCTGTGGTTGCCTATTTCGGCGCTTATCAGTAGTACCTGCAATGCGGTGTATCAGGCACACCCGGCCGAAACCGCCGATGTCGTTCGTCTGCAAAATTACGCCAATCTTATACTGTTGGTACCGGCATTCATATTTACGCTACAGGGTTCGGAGCGATTATTGAAACTGGTGCGTGGTCGTGTGTCGGGGTTGAGTCAGCCGTTGATGCTGACGTTTATAGGCTTTTCAGCGTTCTACACATTTGTGGTGCTGGAAGACACAGCTCGACGTGTCGCGATCGATATGGCAACCCCGGCGAGCTATTACATGCCAGACTGGCTGATTGTACTCACTATCGTGGTGCCGCGACTAATACTTTGGTTTATTGGGCTGCAGGCAATTCGCAATATTGTCCTGTACCGTCGTAAAGTCGTCGGGGTTATTTACAAGCGGGCACTACGGCGCTTGGCCAGTGGACTTGGTGTGGTTGTGGTGATGATAATCATGTTGCGGGTCTTGCAGTCTCTGGCCAACCTGTTGAACAAGCAGAGTCTGGGCATTGTACTGATTATTGTCTATATCCTGCTGATAGGCTTGGGCGTGGGCTATGTGCTGGTGGCCAAGGGTGCCCGCCAGCTGCAGCAAATCGAAGAAGCCTAAATATTTCCGAGCGGCTGGCCGGCGCGGTATAATTGCTGCAGTCTTATGTTGAAATACAAATATGTGTTCTGGGGATTTGTTGGGCTATGGGTAGTTGGCCTGGCTGCTGGCGGTGGCTGGTTTGTATGGCATGCCCGCGCGACCAAGGCGGCTAGTGCTTCGCTGGCGGCTAGTAGCGACGACACATCGACCGGCGCGTCGGGGCCGATAACTATTAGCGCTGGGAATAGCGCTGGCGTTCCGCTTTCGGATGGCAGCAGTTCGTCGTCAACCGCCGCTAGTGCCGACAGGGTAAATAAGCTGCTCGACCCGACAACTTTTGGTACATACAATTCGCACGTCAGTGATAAAACAGCTTCTTATTCCGAACTAAATGCCGGTAGCGGCACGGCAGTGGTCGATGGCTCGCAAGTGAATGTGCTGTATAAGGGCTGGCTCACCAACGGTACACTGTTCGATCAGTCGCGGGCTGGCAGTGATGGCAAGCTTCAGGCTTTTACTTTTACCGAGGGCCAGCACCAGGTGATTGCTGGCTGGGAAGAGGGGTTGGAAGGTGCCAAGCCAAACAGCGTGCGTTTACTGGTAGTGCCACCGGCTGCCGGTTATGGTGCCACCGGCCAGGGCCCGATACCGGGCAATGCCGTACTGGTATTCCAGGTCCAAGTTATTTCAGTACGTTAGTTACTACCCGCAGCATGACAAAAGCCGCTCGGGCGAACCAAGCGGCTAAGGTATTTGGCCTACGTAGGCAGGTCTTGTCAGTCGGAAAGGGGTTAGGGCGCGAGTACCTCACTCACGCTCATATCAGGTACCTGCCCGTTAGATCTAGCACTTTGCAATTGATTACCCCCTTTCTGTTTTTAAGATTCTAAGGTCATTGTAATACTAATGCTTTATGGATAAAAGTAGAAAATCGTGGTAATTTTGTCAGCATACTATAACAGAGGTGTGCGGTATGATACAGAGTGATGATAGATGAAATTCCGCCCCTGCCATGTGCCGACAAATTGGTATTCGAAACACGGGCAGCTGCTGCTGTTGGTGCAAACGTCGTTGACTACCACTACAGTAGCAAAGTTCAACCCTACAAATGCCGTCACTGCAGCCTGTGGCACCTGGCCAGTAGCTAAAGCCCAGCGGTGTATACTTGGGCTATAAGCAGTGGGGTAAACCATGGCCGATGCCATCATTCAAACCAGAAACCTAACCAAAGCCTATGGTAGCGCGAAGGCCCTCGATAGTTTGAACTTGGATGTATCCCAGGGTGAAGTGTTGGGATATCTGGGGCCAAATGGCGCCGGCAAAACCACGACGATCCGTTTGTTGCTGGGGCTTATTCGACCGACAGGCGGCCACGCCACCCTGTTCGGGCTCGATAGCCAGCAAGCTAAAGTGGCAATTCACAAGCGGCTGGCGTATGTACCGGGGGAGGCAGCATTGTGGCCAAACCTCACCGGCGGCGAAACACTTAGCTTGTTAAGTAATATCCACGGCATGGTCGATACGGCTTATCAAACTAAACTTATTACACGGTTTGAACTGGATGCCAACAAGAAAGTCCGGGCCTACTCCAAGGGTAATAAACAAAAAATAAATCTGATAGCGGCGCTGGCATCACGAGCTGAATTGTTGATATTGGACGAACCGACCAGTGGGCTGGACCCGTTGATGGAGCAAGCCTTTCGCCAGTGCGTGGCCGAGGCCAAGCAGCGTGGGCAGACAATTTTCCTTAGCTCGCATATCCTGGGCGAGGTCGAAGCGCTGTGTGACCGAGTGGCGATCCTGCGTGACGGCAAACTCGTGGAGGCTGGTACGCTGCAGGACATGCGGCACCTGTCGGCTGTAACAGTAACGGCAACCTTCAAAGACACACCGCCGAAGCTGGCTAAACTGAACGGTGTCAGCAATGTCCATGTTGTTGGCCACGAGTTAACCTGCCAGGTGCATGGCCCAATCGATGAGTTGCTGAGTGTGCTGGCCAAAGCCAAGCCATTGACACTGTTTAGTCGTGAGCCATCGCTAGAGGAGCTATTCCTCGCGTTATACGGCGAGCAGGACGTAAAGCTCAATGCCTGATACGCAAGGGTCGGCAGCGGCAGTTCGCGGTGCTGGCCGCGTAGTCTTTCGTTTCGTCGCCCGTCGGAACCTAAAGTTCACGATTATCTGGGGCTGTGTATTCGGGGGGGTTATCGCTTCGTCGGCTATCGGCTATTTGGGGATTTATAAGACTTTGGTCGACCGGGAAAAGTTCGCGGCTAGCTTTAGTAGCAATGTCGGCATCAATGCCCTGATTGGCGCCCCGCATCACATCGAGACCGTCAACGGCTTCACCGCCTGGCGTACCATGGGGCTCTTTATACTTATCGGGTCAATCTGGGCGATTTTGGCGGCCAGCAGGACATTTCGCGGTGAAGAAGCCGCTGGCCGATGGGAAATGTTCCTGGTCGGCCAGACAACAACTCGCCGGGCAACGCTGCAGGCACTGCTGGGGCTCTATGCCAGCGTGCTGGCTATATTTGTACTTGTGGCGGCGGGCACCTACGCTGCTGGTTTCTACCACAGCATAGGCTTTACGCTGAGCAATAGTTTGTACATGGGGCTGGCGGCCATGTGTGCGCCACTTATCATATTGACCTTCGGTGCACTCGCTAGCCAAATTCAGCCAACTAGGAGCCGAACGGCTGGCATGACGGCCGCATTTTTTGGGCTGTCGTTCCTGCTGCGGGCTGTCGGTAATGCCGATAGTCACGTGCACTGGCTGGTTGCTGTGTCGCCGCTCGGTTGGGTTGAGCAGCTTCGCCCGCTGACCGGTAGTCAGCCGTTGTGGTTGCTGCCGATATTGCTCCTGATGGTGGTAATTGGTTCGGCCGCTGTGGCTATCGCTGGTCGGCGAGATATGGGCGCCAGTGTACTGCCCGACAAGGACAGCGCCCCGCCGCACCTCAGGCTGTTGAAAACACCGCTTGGGCTCGCCTGGCGGCTAAACCGTCTGCCGATGATTACTTGGCTGACGGGCCTATTTATATTTGCAACTGGTTTCAGTTCGCTTTCGAAAGCTGCGGCCGCCGCTATTAAAGCTTCGCCCAGTGCGGAGCAGAGCTTTGCACGTCTGGGCGGCGCGGCACATGTGGCGGCGACAATTTTCCTTGGAGTCGTATTCCTGATAGGTATGACTATCATGTTACTGCTTGTCACATCGACACTGAATGCACTGCGTGACGATGAAGCCGAGGGGTATCTGGATAACCTGCTGGTACGGCCAGTGAGTCGCGCCGGCTGGTTAGGCGGACGGTTGGTATTGGTTGTCGGAAATATCGTGGCTGCCGGCTTGGTCCTAGCTATTGGCAGTTGGCTTGGGTCGCACCTGGTGCACAATGGTCTGGCGTTCGGCACTATGCTACAAGCTGGCATCAATGCCATGGCGCCAGTCGTGCTGCTAGCGGGCGCTGGCGTGCTGGTGTTCGGTTTCGTGCCACGACTCACGGCTGTCGGTCTCTACGCCGTCGTCGCCTGGTCGTTCATCATGGAGATGCTCGGATCCATCGGCAATCTCAACCATTGGCTGCTCGATACGTCTATTTTGCACCATGTCGCACTAGCCCCGGTGGTCAAGCCAGATTGGCACAGCGTGTCTATGTATGTGGTGCTGGGGATTGGGCTGGGGTTCGTCGGCTGGCTGAAATTCCTACGACGTGATTTACAAAACGAATAATCTCTAATGGTGGCGGTTATGGAGTGCCTGGCGCGATGCTACGATGGCCGAGCCAATCAGGCCGACACCCGCTAGACCCGTCAAGACATCCGGGATTTCTAGAAAAGTGCTTACCAGTAACACAAATGCCAGAACTGCAACCGTGTAGTGGGCCCCGTGCTCGAGATAAATATAATTTTCGAGCGTACCTTTTTTGACCATAAAGACGGTCAGTGATCGCACCCAAAGCGCTCCAATACCCAAACCGATGCCGATAAGCACGACATCGGTGGTGATGGCGAAGGCACCAATAACACCGTCGAAGGAGAAACTAGCGTCGAGTATCTGCAGGTAGATAAATGTCGAAAGCGCAGCCATGCCCACCAGCGGAACCGAAGACTGCGTGCCGGACTCTTGCCGCGAGCCGAACAAATTGGTAAACAGGCCGATGGCAATATGTGACGCAATCCCGAGCAGGCCGGCAATAATAGTTGTAGATGGGTGATGGTTTGCTGGGACTACAGCAATTAGCAGGACGGCCGCAATGCTTATGAGCGCCGGAGCCCACAGGTGGGACAAGCGCTGCAGCGGACGTTCCAGGTAGTGTAACCACAGGGTCTTGCGTTTATCATCCACGAAAAACTCTAGTGCCAACATGAGCAGAAAAGCTCCGCCGTAGGCCGCGATTGCCGGGTGAGCGGCTTGGAGCTTGGCGGCATATTCCTGTGGGTGGTGGAATGCCAGGTCCAGGACATTGCCCACAGATAAGTGCGCCGACAACGACACGATGAGTATCGGGAAAATCACGCGCATGCCGAGCACGGCAATCACCATGCCCACAGTCAGAAATAGTTTTTGCCAATAGTCTGACAGCTTCGAGAGGGTCTTGGCATTGATAATAGCGTTATCGAAACTGAACGCAATTTCGACGGCGATAAGTATGCATATGACCACCGCGGCACTTGGGCCAGAGGTAAATAGCACACCGAATATACCGGCCAAGGTTAGTACGGCAGAAATGGCAAATATACGGAATGGATGTTCGGAACGGAAGAGTCGTTTCACGTCGTTTAAGTATACGGAATATCAGCGTATCAATGAAATCCGTCGGCCGCAGAGCTTGACCGCCCGCGCGCTAACAGGCTAGGCTAGGAGTAATGGCGCTAAAGCAAACCAAAGACCTGGCCAAAGACGCCAAACAGTTCGTCAGTCGGCTCCTATTCCGGCCCGATAAGCCGCTGCATGCCGATGATGTGCAGGCGGCCCGCGACTATATCCGCGAATATTGGAAGCACTTAGAGCGTTTCCACCCCAAGGACGACGAGTCACTGCTGGGCCTGCCCAAGCCCTATCTAGTGCCGAGTTACAGCGAGGAAGTCGGTTTCGATTATAACGAGCTGTATTACTGGGATAGCTATTTTATGGTGCAGGGCATGCTCGATACGGAACACGAAGAGCTGGTAAAAGGCATCCTAGAGGACCTGATGGCGCTATTCATGCGCCTAAAAGTTATCCCTAACGCCTCGCGCACCTATCTAACTGGCCGCTCGCAGCCACCGTTCCTGACGACATTTATCTTCGATGTCTACCAAGCCTACGACCCCGGCAAGGTCTGGCTGGGCCAAGCCATGGAAATTGCCAAGCAGGAATACCACACCGTCTGGATGGGCCAAAAAAAGCCGAACGAGCGCCTGGTGCACAAGGGCCTCAGCCGCTACTACGATATCAACTATCTTCACGACCTAGCCGAGGCCGAAAGTGGCTGGGACATGACGCCGCGCTTTGGCCGCAAGGCATTAGACTTCTTGCCAGTCGACCTCAACTCGCTGCTGTACAAATACGAAATGGACTTTGCCCGCACCGCTCGTATCTTCGATGATATGCGCGAAGCCGCCCGCTGGGAAGCCGCCGCCGCCGAGCGCAAAAAAGTCATGAAAACGCTAATGTGGGACCGCCTGCGGGGCATGTATTACGACTACAACTACAAAAAGGGCAAGCGTGGTAATATCTCCTCGCTGGCAACGTTTTTCCCGATGTGGGCCGGCATGGTAGACAAAGCCGAAGCCGAAACGCTGGTAAAAGCCCTGCGGAAATTTGAGCAAAAGGGTGGCCTGGCTACCACCGATAATTTACCGGTCGGCCAATACGTGATGGGCGCCATGCCAACCCAGTGGGCCTACCCGAACGGCTGGGCGCCACTGAACTACATTGTTATTAACGCCCTAGAGCGCTACGGCTACCATGCCGACGCCAAGCGGATTGCTACAAAATGGCTGAAAGCCAACCTGTACTGGTTCAACCAGAACGGCGTATTCCTAGAAAAGTACAATGTCGCCAACCCAGACAAGCCGCCAGTAAAAGGCGTCTACCCCTCCCAGACCGGCTTCGGCTGGACCAATGCCGTCTTCGAACGTCTCTGCCAAGAATACGTCGACCGCAGCGCCTAGAGTGTTATAATTTTCTCTGTTACGTGACACCAAAGGGAAAAGAGCAGCCCGAGTCGGCGGATTTATTCCGCGACCCGGCACGATGAGAAAAACCGCAGGTTTGTCTCATTATGGGGTTGTAGCTCAGCTGGCTAGAGCGCGGCATTCACATTGCCGAAGTCGGGGGATCGAGTCCCTCCAGCCCCACCAATTTGATATATGAGACACGAAGGAGTGGCTATGACCGAAACTAATGATTGTCCGTTTTGTAGCCCACTAGAGCATGTGGTGAAGGAAAACGAACTGGCTCAGGCTATTCTGAGCGACCCGCACAAAGTGCCGGGCCACATCTTAGTCATGCCGAAGCGCCATGTCGAAAAGCCGTGGGAGCTGGAGAAGGTTGAGCTACTAGCTGTATTCGACCTGATTAACTTCATCGAGCAACGGTTCGTGGGCAAGCTCGGCGACGGTGTCGACATCCGCCAGAGTTACCGGCCCTACCTGCCACAGGATAAGCTAAAGCTGAACCACCTCACTTTTCATATCATTCCACGCTCACTAAACGACTATCTTTACGCAGTTTCTGGCAAATACGAAGACGGCTTGTACGCCGAACTCGACGACCTAGAAGCCAAAGAAGTTATCAAACTTCTGCAGGACTGAACTAGCAATTTCAGCAACAGCCCTGAACCAGGTACACTAGAAGTATGAACAAGTTCTATGTCACCACCTCTATTCCCTATGTCAACGCCGAGCCGCATATTGGTTTTGCGATGGAGCTGCTGCAGGCCGATGTTTTGGCACGCTACGCTCGACAGCAGGGTAAGGAAGTTATCTTCTCCACCGGTACCGACGAGCATGGTGGCAAAATTGCCGAAAAAGCCGAAGAAGCTGGCGTCAAACCGCAGGAATACGCCGATGAAGTCAGCAAAGCCTTCAGTGACATGGCCAAATTGTTGGACGCCAGCAACAACCGGTTTATTCGCACGACCGAAAAGGCGCACGAGCAGCGCGCCCAGCTAATTTGGGAAAACCTCGCCAAGGGCGATGTCTACAAGGGCAAATATACCGGCTGGTATTGCACCGGCGACGAAGCCTTTTTTACCGAAAAGGAAGTGAAAGCCAACAACGGCACCTGCCCAGCACACAACCGCCCGTACGAGAAAATCGAAGAAGAAAACTACTTTTTCAAACTGAGCCGTTACAGTGGTCAGATCGGCGAGGTTATTAAATCTGGCAAATTCCAAGTAATTCCGGCAACTCGCCGCAATGAAATCTTGTCGATTATCGACGGTGGGCTCGAAGATATTAGTATCAGCCGACCCAAGGACAAAATAAACTGGGGTATTCCTGTGCCAGGCGATGACACCCAGGTTATGTATGTCTGGTTCGAGGCACTCATGAACTACATCACCGTGCTGGGCTACCCCGAACACGACGATTTCCAGAAATTTTGGCCGGCCGATGTGCAGATTATCGGCAAAGACATTATCCGTTTCCACGCCGCTATCTGGCCAGCCATGCTGTTGTCGTTGGGGCTAGATTTACCCCGAACACTCTACGTTCATGGGTTCGTGAACGTCGATGGCAAAAAAATGAGCAAAACCATCGGCAATGTGATTTCACCGAAAGAAATTGTCGCCAAATACGGTGTCGACGCCTTTCGCTATTTCTTTTTGCGCCATATTCCTAGTTACAACGACGGTGATTTTAGTGCCGACGAGTTCGAACGCGCCTACAACAACGAGCTGGCCAATGAGCTCGGCAACGCCGTCCAGCGCACGGTGGCGATGATCCAGAAATACCAGCAGGGTACTATCGGTAATATCCCACCGGCCGAACATGACACGGCCCAGTACCGCGAGGCGATTGCCAAATGTCAGTTCGACAAGGCGCTGGATGAAGTCTGGGAACAAGTCCGTGGGCTCAACCAGTATATCGACACCGAAAAACCGTGGATGGTCGCCAAAACACCGGGGGACGAGGAACACCTGGGTGAAATCCTGGCCTACCAAGCCAGCTGCCTGATAGAAATCGCCGATTTGCTCGAACCATTCATGCCGGTCACCGCCACCACCATCCGTAATATCTTCAACGAGGGTATTATCCGCCCGTACGAGGGCACGCTGTTTCCGAAGCACGAAGAAAAAGTCGCCGCAAAGGAGTAGTGGGCGGTGGAACTTGTCGATACCCACTGCCATCTGCACGAATTGGTGCAAAAACTAACGCCAGTTTATGACAAATGGCGCGAGGACGGCGTCGAGCGGAACCCAGATGAAGTAATTGCGGCCGCCCACGAGACCGGCGTAACCCGCCTCATTTGTATCGGCACCTCTGTCGAGGACAGCCAATTGGCAGTCGATTTCGCGGTCGATCGGGCCGATGTCTGGGCGAGTATTGGTATTCACCCGCACGAAGCCCAGCGCTACGTGGGCCAAAAAACCTCGCTCGACGCATTTGCAGGCCTCGTGGGCCGGGCTAAGGTGATAGCAGTGGGTGAGTGCGGTCTGGATTACTTCTATGGCCACTCGCCGCAAGCCGATCAGGCGGCGATCCTGAGGTTCCAGATAGAACTAGCCCTGGAGCACAATCTACCCCTGTCGTTTCACGTCCGCGAGGCGTTTGACGACTTTTGGCCGATATTTGAGTCGTACCAGGGTATCAGGGGTGTTTTGCATAGTTTTACCGACTCGCGGGCCAATTTGGACCGAGCGCTGGGCCATGGGCTATATATCGGCATGAACGGTATCGCCACTTTCGCTAGAAACGAAGACCAGCTGGCCATGTATCGGGCGATTCCCCTGGCCAATTTAGTACTCGAAACCGACGCCCCGTTCTTGACGCCAACACCGTACCGTGGTAGAATTTGTGAGCCACGTCACATTCGTGACATTGCTGAGTTCGGAGCAAAATTGCGAGACGAAAGCCTTGACCAACTTGCCACCGCGACGACTGCCAATGCCCGAACATTGTTTGGCATTTAGGATTATTGAACACATGCCACTCGGAGATTTTTTAAACCACATCAACCAACTACTGCCTGCCGCCGAGCACGGTGGTAATCCAGTTGCTGCCCACGAAACACTTCAGGAGCGCCGCACAGAAGTTGCGTGGGCTTTTAACGACGTATTGCAAGTTATCATGCCGATTATTCCAGAAGCTCCCAAACCATTGGCCGCACCGGAAATAACGCAGCGTCATGTCGAAGCTGCTCGGTCACTGATAGACCCGCATCGCCACGAAACTGCCGCTGCCCAAGAAGACAAGCGCATCGATGACCTGGTGGCTGATATCTACACTATTCACGATGAACACGCCCTGAAAATTGCCGCTGAACTGGAAGCCGAAAAACAGCGTCGAAGGAGTGATTTTGAACTTGCTGCCTAGTATTCGGGCCCAGAAACAAGCTCAGCAACAGGCTGAATTCAGCAAGGCGCTGATACACCACGAGGCCAAAATTGGTGGTAAGCTCTTCGGTGATGTTCCGAAAGGTGCGCGGCGCGAATTCTTTTGTCTGGATCGCCACACCTGGGTTTGGCACGAGGAATGGACCGATCAAAACAACCAGCGCCAGATAATGACCACGCGCTATGATGTTCGCCCCGACGGTGTCCTCAAATCACAAGGCGACCAATCATATCGCCGATTGGCTGGCGTGGAAGCCCAAAACTTCCGTAAAGCCGTAGAGCTCTATGGTCGCCAAGTACTCGGTGAGTACGACCGTATGCTACAGGCTGCCTAAGCCCACGCTCCGTTATACTTGATACCCATGAATACCCCGATATATCTCGATTATGCCGCCGCGACGCCCCTAGACGAGCGAGTGCTCGCGGCTATGCAGCCGTATTTCTCGGATAGCTTCTACAACCCGTCGGCATCGTATCTGGCAGCCAAGTCGGTCGCCAAGGATCTGGCAGCGGCTCGGGCCCGGGTTGCCGGCCAGCTTGGGGCCAAACCGGCCGAGATTATATTTACGGCCGGTGGTACCGAGGCCAACAATTTAGCCATCCAAGGTGTCATGCAACAATTCCCCGATGCTACGGTGGTAGTGAGCGGTGTCGAGCACGAGTCTATTATCGCCCCGGCGGCTCAGCACAGTTGTCGTGTTGTCGCTGTGGACAACGCTGGCGCTATAGATTTGCCATCGCTCGAAGCGGCTATCGACGAAACAACCGTACTCGTAAGCATCATGTATGCCAACAATGAAGTCGGCACCATTCAACCGCTAAAGGATGTGGCGGCACTGGTTGCCCGCAAGCGCGCCGAGCGTAGTGTCGACAGCCTGCCCCTGTACCTGCACACTGATGCTTGCCAGGCGACGAATTATCTAGACCTCCACGTCAGTCGATTGGGTGTTGACCTGATGACCGTCAACGGTGGCAAGATCTACGGGCCGAAACAGAGTGGCGCACTTTACGTCGGCACCCAAGTGCAGCTGTGGCCACTGATACTGGGCGGTGGCCAGGAACGCGGACTACGCAGCGGCACCGAAAATGTTGCCCAGGTGATTGGCCTGGTGGAGGCTCTCGATATTACCTGCAACATGCGCCGCGACGAAACGCAGCGGCTCCAGGAGTTACAGGCCTATTATTTCGCTAAAATGAGCGAGCTTATACCGAGTGTTATCATCAACGGTTCGCGCAAAAAACGACTGCCAAACAATCTACACATCAGTATCCCGGGCGTCGATAATGAACGGCTGCTGATGCAACTCGATGAAGCGGGCATCTTAGCAGCCGCCGGTTCGGCCTGTTCGGCAAGCGATAACGACCCATCGCATGTCCTGCGGGCTATGGGTGTCAGCGACGGGGACGCGCGGTCCTCACTGCGCTTCACAATGGGAAGGGCCACCACTCAGGCTGATCTCGATACGCTGCTGGACGCTCTCGGCCGCTTTGTTGGCTAGTCCGGTGTTGTTATACTTATGCTTAATTGCCATGAAGACGCTCCGCTTACTCCGCCCGATACTCGTACTCTGTGCGTTAGTTGTTAGTCTCTCCGCCCCCGTTATGGCGGCTGCAGCTACCACGACTACCACAAAATCTACGGCCAAATCTAGCACGACAACAACCTCGGGCAACGGTAGTACTAGCCAGTCGGTAGCCCAGGGATATGGTACGAATACACCGCTCCAGAATGGCGAAATCGTCAAATTAGTCGATAAAGATTCGTCCAAGATAGAGCCGCTAACCCAAGCCACGGCTACCAAGATGCAGGGCGTTATTGTTGCGGCGAGCGATGCCACAGTCAGCTTGTCCAATACCGGTAACAACGGGCAAGTGTTCGTTGCCACCTTCGGGCACTACGACGTACTGGTCAGCAACCAAAACGGTCCAATTAAATCGGGAGACTATATCACCATATCGTCGCTGGCTGGTATCGGCATGAAAGTCGATAACGACCAGCCGACGGTGGTCGGCAAGGCAACGGCCGGCTTCAGCGGCAGTGGTCAGGTAGCAGGCACCGCCAAACTCAAGGACAGCACCGGCAAGCTGGTGAGCGTATCGATAGGCCGCATCCCCGTTGATATCAGTATTTCGCACAATCCACTCCAGCAGTTGGCCGCCAATGGCTTGCCGAGTTTCTTGCAGCATGCCAGCCAGGCGGTCGCTGGCAAGCCAGTCGACCCAACCCGGGTGTATATTGCGCTCTTTGTGCTGTTGGTCAGCTCGCTGGTGGCCGGCGCTATATTGTATTCTGGGGTCCGTGGTGGCTTGGTAGCTATGGGTCGCAACCCGATGGCCAAAAAGATTATTGTCGCCGGCATGATACGGGTTGTGCTGTCGGGGTTAATTGTTTTTATTCTCGGTGTGTTTGGGGTATACTTACTCCTGAAGCTTTAGCACTT
>JBBQTW010000009.1:0-21533 GCA_038234505.1 Saccharimonadales bacterium (SeqCode)
ACAGCAGCAAGGCGTCAATATTCAGACGGTTGGTAGCCGCACAGTAGCCAGCCACTATCGATGTTGAGCCGGAAACACTGCCGATGATAGTACTGAGCGGACTATGGCGTTTGGCCCAACCGTACAGGACGATGTAGTCGACAATACCGACAAGCCCAATACCCACCACCGTCAGGTTCGTCAGCAAGCCCAGCAGCAGAAATCCAGCTATAACTAAGACTGTCGCATACACCAACGCTGCTGGCACCGATATGACACCGGTTACCAGGGCCCGGTTTTTGGTGCGTTTCATTCGCTTATCGAAGTTTCGGTCAAGAACGTTGTTGTAGACACACGCGCCGCCAATCACTAGCGCGATACCGGCCACAACCCCGAGCAGTACAGCCACTTTGATATGCCAGGCGCTGCCGTATAGATAGCCGGCCAGCGCAGTCAAGATATTGGCATATATTATCCCTGGCTTTGTTAAGCGGTAGTAGGCTTGTAAGGTTTCTCTGTTCACTTACAGGAATTATACTATGGCCCGCTGGTAGCAAGGCGCTGGAGCTGCTAGCCACAGATTGTCATGGATTTCTAAGGCCGATAACTGTATAGTTGTCTAAAGAAGTTATGCTTACGAGTTAATGGAGTCGGTAGATGTCCAATAAAAACAAAGAGGGGATTAGTCCGGGCTGGGCAACAGCGCTCGTCTGTGTTGGTTTGGCCGACCTCGCGGTTTTTATTCGCCACGTTCTGCTGGGAAAAAACGTAACCTTTTTCAACCCCCAAGGCCTGATATCGCACCAGCAGCACAACTTGTTCATGTTAATACTGATACTACTCGGCGTGGCGGCGGTGCCAGTTATACTTTTCCTCTACTACACGGCCTGGAGGTTTCGAGAATCAAATACCAAAGCCGTCCATACGCCCAACGCTCGTGACGGCAAAGTCCTGCTGTTTTCTATCTGGGCCTACCCAATTCTATTTTTCTGCCTATTCGTGGCGATATTGTGGCCAGCGACGTTCAAAATTCAGCCCCACAAAGCGATTGCTAATGCCGGCAAGCCGCTGGTTATCCAAGTTATCGCCATGCGCTGGAAGTGGCTGTTCCTCTACCCCGACCAAGACATCGCGAGCGTCAACTATGTGCAGCTGCCTGCCAATCGGCCAGTAACTTTTGCACTGACAGCCGATGACGCCCCGATGAGTTCGTTTTGGATACCAAACTTGGGTGGCCAACTGTATGCCATGACCGGCATGGTCAACCAGTTAAATCTCATGCCTGGCAAACTCGGCAGCTTCCCCGGCAGCACAGCCGAAATCAACGGTGCCGGTTTTGCAGATATGAAGTTCACTACCAACGTCGGCACACAGGCCGAGTTTGACACCTGGGTCGATAGCGTCCGCCAAAGCGACAGCTCTCTGGATATGCCTACCTACAATAAATTATTGAAGCCAAGTGAGGCTAATTCGTCGGCGCTCTATGGCAGCTACCAGAACAATCTGTATGATACAGTGATCATGAAATACATGGGGGGCATGGGCGATATGCAGATGAAAGATGTCGCCGGACACGAGGCGCAAACATGAGAGAATTCTGGCTCGGCAAATTAAATATGCAGGCCCTGCCACACGAATGGTTTACTATCGGCGGCACCGCTGCATTTATCGGCCTCGCCCTACTCGCCGCCACGTTTTTAACCGTTACAAAACGCTGGAAATGGCTGTGGAAAGAGTGGCTTACCTCTGTTGACCCGAAGAAAATTGGTATCATGTACTTTATCGTGGCCGGCGCCATGCTGATACGCGGCGGCATCGATGCCATCATGATTTGGCTCCAGCAATCCCTGGGCTCCAGTAATATGGCCGGCCACCTCGGGGCGCAGCACGGCTATCTATCTTCCGAACACTTCCAACAAATCTTCACCGCCCACGGCAATATTATGGTGTTCTTCGTGGCCATGGCTTTTATTTTCGGGCTTATCAACTACATTGTGCCGCTGCAGATCGGTGCCCGCGATCTTGCCTCGCCCTTTCTAAACACATTAGGGTTCTGGCTCTACATCGGCGGGGTGCTGATGGTGAACATGTTCTTTGCATTTGGCGGGGAATACGCCGCCACCGGCTGGTTAGCTATCCAGCCGTTATCGGGCATCCGTTATAGCCCTGGCGTCGGGGTTGACTACTGGATATGGAGCTTACAGATTTCTGGCATCGGCACGACACTGGCAGCCATCAACTTCATCATGACCATCCTGAAGATGCGCGCCAAGGGTATGACACTGATGAAAATGCCGCTTTTCACCTGGGGCTCACTGTTTGCCATGCTGATGGCCGTGGCCGTCTTCCCGCTGCTCACCGCCACGCTGTTCCTGTCGTTCTTCGACCGCTATTTCGGTGCTCACTTCTTTACATCGCTGGGTGGGGGTGACCCGATGATGTACACCAACCTGATATGGATGTGGGGACACCCCGAGGTGTATATATTGATGCTGCCGGCTTTCGGGGTGTTTGGGGAAGTCGTCAGCACATTCAGCCGCAAACCAGTTTTTGGGTATACATCCAACGTCTTGGGCATGGGGGGTGTCACGGTAATGGCCCTGTCCGTCTGGCTGCACCACTTCTTTACCATGGGCGCCAGCGCCGACATCAACGCTTTCTTTGGCACCATGACGCTCATTATCGCCATCCCAACTGCCGTGCTGTTCTTTACCTGGATAGCAACTATGTGGGGCGGCCGCATCCGCTTTGACGTGCCGATGCTCTGGTTCCTGGGCTTTGCGGCAATATTTACCATTGGTGGTCTATCTGGCCTGGTGTTAGCCTTCCCGCCGGTTGATTTCCAGCTGCACAATAGCTTGTTCTTAGTGGCGCATTTCCACTCCAACGTCATCGGTGGCGTAGTGTTCGGTATCTTCTGTGGTATCAACTACTGGTTCCCGAAAATAGCCGGCATCAAGCTGAACGAGCGAATTGGCCGCCAGGCTTTTTGGTGCTGGATTGTCGGCTTCTGTATGTCCTTTATACCGATGTATGTCCTTGGATTCATGGGCGCCACGCGGCGACTGGACCACTACGACGCCTCGACTGGCTGGCAGCCATTGTTCATTTGCATGCTCGTCGGCGGCCTGATTATCGCTGTCGGTACAGCGCTGCAGCTGGCGCAAATCCTGGCTAGTATCCTCCAAAACCGCCGCCTGCGCGACACCACGGGCGATCCGTGGGGCGGTCGCACCCTAGAATGGTCGACGCCGTCGGTGCCAGCACCCTACAACTTTACGACCATCCCCGTCGTGACGACCCGCGATCAGTTCTGGCAGAACAAACAAACTGGCCTGCCAGCGCCTGAGTACGAGGACATTGTCATCCCCAAAAACACCGCCACCGGTATCTACATTGCGGCCGGCGCCTTCCTGGCCGGCTTCGGATTTGTCTGGCACATGTTGTGGCTGGCTGTCGTGTCACTTATCGGTGTTATCGTCATCGTTATCATTCGGGCTTTCAATGAAGACACCGAATACATACTGACCGCCGCCGAAGTCCAGAAGCTCGAGGAAGCCCGTATTCAGAAAGATGCCGCCCACCGCGCAAAACACGGCGATAACCAGGACGAAGCAGATATGGGGGTCTGGCAGTTAGTCAAAATCGTCGCGGCCTATGCAGTTAGTGTCATCCGACAGCGAAAGTGGCGGACATGGTAGGGGATAACGCGCTCAGCCAGGCCGAAAAGCACGAGCAGCTAGAGGCCGAAACCAACGACCGGTTGTTATTTGGTTTCTGGGTCTACCTGATGACCGACCTGCTGATGTTCTCGATATTGTTCGCCTGCTACCTGGTGCTCCACAACAACACCGCCGGCAGCGTATCTGGGCGGGAAATATTTAGCCTCCACGCTGCCATGGCCGAAACGCTTATCCTGCTAACCAGTAGCTTTACGGTTGGTATCGGTATGTTTTCGGCACGCTCCGGCCACAAGCAACAGACACTTCTCTGGTTTGGCATTACCTTCCTGCTCGGCCTCGGGTTCTTGGGTTTTGAGCTGACAGAGTTCCACGACTTTATTAGCCACGGCCACACGCTCAGCACCAGCGGCTTCCTGTCAGCGTTCTTCGTGCTGGTAGGCACCCACGGGCTGCATATAAGCTCGGGACTGTTGTGGATGGGTACCACGCTTATCTTTACCATGAAACGCGGCCTAACCAAGTCTATTGTCCGCAAGCTGTCATATCTGAGCCTGTTCTGGCACTTCCTCGATATCGTCTGGATCTTTATATTCACTATTGTCTACCTAGGGGCCTTCACATGAGCCAGCGGCGCCCCGAACACGGCACCCTGCAGGCCTACATAACCGGCTTTGTATTGTCGGTGGTGTTCACGTTTATTCCGTACCAGATGGTGGTACACCACACGGCCACCGGCACCAAGCTACTGGCTATTATCCTTGGGTTCGGGGTATTGCAGATGCTGGTCCAACTGCTATTTTTCTTGCACATCGGTCGAAAGCCGCGGCCGACCTGGCAGATTATATTCCTGGGCTCGACTGTTTTTGCCATCTTGGTCGTCGTGGGCGGCTCTATCATTATCACCAGTAACCTCAACCACAACATGACACCCACCGAGCAGGTGCTGAAGCTCACCAACGACGAGGGCATCTACCAGGTCAATGGCCACAAAACTGGCGCCTGCGAAGGCCAGAACCCGAACCACCTAGTCATGATCATGGACGGCACGGTAACGCCCTCGGCCACAAATGCCCACAAATGCGACACCCTCACATTCCAGAACCACGGCAGCGGCACACTACATATCGCTTTCGGCGACGGCTCCACCAAGCCCGCCTACGCCGGGGTAGACGGCTACAGTATCCTGGCCGGGCAGAACGAGACAGTAACCCTGTCGCAATCAGGCACCTACACGTTCCACGACGCCCACAACCCCACAATAGCCGGCAGCTTCACCGTCAGCGAATAGCAAAATATTGCTAGCTAGCATTTTTTATGGTATTGTTTTGATTGCATTCACGAACGTGAACAGCACCTTGTATAGGAAGTAGGTGATTAAAGTGGCAGAAGTGGCAGGACTTGCAGTAATTTTTGCAGCCTGGTTCTTCGTCTTCGGACCGTTCAACATGTGTCTCGAGACATGGCAGCACGGCAAGGCGAAGGTCGCACACGAAGTGACCCTGCAGGAGCAGGAGAAGACCAGGCAGGCCGAACTTGCTCTGGAAAAGAGCAAGGTCGACCACGACACGCGTCAACCGTCCTAAAGGACGAGTCGTGAGCGAGCAGCGGGGGCTGGAAGATTCAACCGACGACGCAACTCGTCACCCAGCCCCCGCCAAGCCCGCTTTACACACCTCACCCATCCGCCCACACAACATCTCACTACTTCCTATACATTTCACACCGCACAGCAAAACTGAGCTACCAAGTTAAGTTTTTTATTTACTTACAGATATTATGCGCCAAGGGCTATGTGTAGACTGATGCCGAAAAGCAACAGCGGCCAGAGCAGGACTGCCAACAGCGCAGACAGCATGCTGGATAATGATGTAAACACCAGATATCCCTGGTTCGCTGCCACAACGACCCCTATTATCAGATATATTACGGTCCCTACGGACATCCCCGAGCGGCGATCATTTACATATGCCATACAACACCCCTATATTTATTTGAATTATTACGACACCCTTAACTATCCCGCATATCAAGCGAACCGACAGTCGAATATTTAACTATCCCAGCGTTCTAAAACAGATGTAAAAGTGCTATTCTGGGCATAATAAGTGACTTGTCCGTATCAGGCACCTACATGTTCCACGATGAGTCCAAGCCCGCCACAGCTGGCAGCTACAGCGTCAGCGAGTAAATCGGCAGCTCAGGGCTTTTTCATAGCCCATAATTTTAGCTGAATGACTCGCCCGAACCACACGGTACCAATACAGATGTAAAGGTGCTAATATTATGCTAAAGGTTCAAAAACAAATATGGAACAAACTAGCGGACCACTCTATTTAACACAATTCATTCTTACGATTTCGATACTCGGCGGTTTAGGTACGACGCTTATATGGGGTATAAAGCGAGTATTTACGACGCCACTTACTATCGGCGGCAGGCGCAGTTTTGATAGGCTCGATAAGGTTATCCGCCGTCTTAACACCACCGCAACACTCGACAGTGACGACAAAATTCTCTTGCACAATCTGAAATCGCTAAACCCATATGAATTTGAGCAGTATGTCGCTAGCCTCTTCGAGGCACTCGGCTGCGCCGCCAAAGTTGTGGGCGGCCCGCACGATGGTGGCGTTGATCTGCGAATTAAACATAACGGACGAACAGACTATGTACAGTGCAAAAAGTTTATTACGCAATTTGTTACAGTAGGCCAAATGAGGGATTTTTATGGCTCTATAGTCGACGGGCTAGGGGCCGGGCGTGGCTACTTTATCACGACTGGCTTTTTTTCCATTGAGGCACGTAACTTCGGCCGAATCAAGAACTTGGTCTTGCTTGATGGCAAGTTACTAGCCCAATTCGTGAGAGCCATCGAGGCCGAGACCGGCACAATTAACTACCCTATGCAGCACCATTCTATTCCCGCCAGTTGTCCGCGGTGTCATGGCGCATTACATGTCAGATACTTCGAGAAACGCCAATTCGTAGGCTGCACTAACTACCCAACCTGCACATATTCACATAGCCTATGGGCACGTACAACCGTTCCAAAACAGATGTAAAAGTGCTATTCTGAAGATTATTATGAGCAGGCTAACTGAAAACGAAGTACGAGACGTCGTCAAATACTTAGAGGCTGGTAAACCATTACCAGAAAAATACCGTTTTTTGTTATTCGATGAGACTCGTGAAGTAGAGCTCCTGTGGAATGGAAAAACAAACGAAGTAACGAATACTGTCTTACCTTTTCAAGTTATAGAACAAATTGATGAGCCGCGTAGTGATAACAAAATCGGTCTTCAATCTACCCTATTCGACGACACAGGTAGGCAACTAACTGGATGGACTAATAAGCTCATTTGGGGTGACAACAAGCTTATTCTCTCTTCTCTCAAGAACGGTCCATTACGTAAGGAGATAGAAGCACAAGGCGGCCTCAAACTTATCTACATTGACCCACCATTCGACGTTGGCGCTGACTTCTCAATGGACATCAAAATTGGTGACGGAAGCGACGAAGAAAATTTTACAAAAAGACCATCGGTCATCGAAGAGATTGCGTACCGTGATACGTGGGGTAATGGCGCTGACAGCTTCATCTCAATGTTCTACGAGCGACTGCTGTTGATGTATGATCTTTTAGCTGAAGAGGGGAGTATCTATGTACATTGCGACTACCGAGTCTCTGCCTACATGAAAATTATACTCGATGAAGTCTTTGGCAAAGACAACATTAAAAACGAAATCATTTGGTACTACCAAAACGGCGGCGGAAGGGCGAGGTCTTGGTTTAATAGAAAGCATGATACTGTCTTTTGGTATTCTAAAAGTAACGACTCCTACACTTATAACGGGAAAGAGGCGGGTGACGCGAGGAATACTGACGAAGGAAGTTTTGGTGGGTACTTCAAGACGGATGAAGCGGGTAGACGGTACCAAGAAGTTAGGGCCGGTGGAAAAATCTACAAGTACTATACGGATGAACTGAAGAACGCCGATGACGTATGGGATATGGGGATTATTTCACAACGCGACAAAACCGAAAGAGTTGACTACCCGACCCAGAAGCCAGAAAGTCTAATTGAGAGAATAATCAAAGCATCGTCGAATGAAAACGAGTTAGTAGCTGACTTTTTCTGTGGATCAGGTACTATGATGGCTGTCGCAGAAAAGCTAAACCGTAAGTGGATAGGTACTGATTTGGGGAAGTTTAGCATACACACTTCTCGCAAGCGGATGATTGACGTACAAAGAAGTCTTAAAAAAGCAGGTGCAGATTTTCGCGCATTTGAAATACTGAACCTCGGAAGGTATGAACGAGAGAATTATTTGAATGTAAACGATGATTTACGTGCGGAAGAAAAAGCTCAGCAAGCCGCCAGAAAAGAGAAAGAGTTCATTGAGCTAATTGTTACAGCGTACAAAGCTGAGCCCGTTGAGTCGTTTGTAAATATGGTTGGCAAGAAGAGAGATAGGCTATTGGCGATTGGTCCGATTAGCTCGCCCGTAACTATGAAGCAAGTACATGAAATTGTTGCCGAGTGTAAGGACAAAGGCGTGACCAAGGTTGATATCCTAGGTTTTGACTATGAAATGGGTATGGATTTTCAAGCATACAGCGCCCAGGGCATAGATGTGGCATTCAAGGTAATACCGAGGGATGTGTTTGATACAAAGGCTGTAGAGCGTGGCCATGTGAAGTTTTATGACGTGGCCTTTATGGATGCAAAGCCTACGGTGAGAGGCGCAGTGAATAAAAAAGAGCTAACGATTGAGCTAACGGATTTTTCGGTCTCCTATAGTCAGGATGACTCGGGTGAGATTGCTGAAGCATTACGCCCCGGTAGTTCTAAGGTCATCGTAGAGAATGGTCAGGTTGTAAAGGTTTCAAAAGACAAAGAAAGCGATATTATTTCCAAAGAAGTCCTTACGAAGCAATGGAGTGATTGGATTGATTACTGGGCGGTGGACTTTGACTTTGCAAGTCGTAAAGAAATGATTCGGGTACCGAAGACTCGTGGGGACAACCTGTTTGAAAAAGGTACTATTCAGGACCTGTTAGAGTATGAAGAAGTTTGGACCGGTGACTACATCTTTGACAACGAATGGCAGAGTTTTAGGACGAAGAAAAAGAGGAACATCGAGCTCGTTTCTGCTGCAAGGGAGGTTCACAAGGGAAAGTATAAAGTTGCCATCAAAATTGTAGACATTTTTGGTAACGATACCACTAGGGTTATTGAAGTAGAGGTATAACATGGCTCTTCACAAAGATTTTCCTACAGACCCTTACGCAATACTTGATCCTAGTATCCGTTGGTTTCCTGCTGACGAAGATTTACGAGATAAAGGTCACGAGAAACTACTACCACCTCTGGTTGCTGAGCTACGCAAAAAAGTTAAAGAATGGCGACTGAATGACTATCATGGAGCAAGCGATACATCTATAGCCTTGCTTAACTGGTGGTTCAAAGAAGACCACATCATGCATAACCCTGACGGCACTTCGTATAATTTCAGGTACTACTTTGCGCAGCGTGAGGCATTAGAGACAGTTATATGGCTCTATGAAGTCGCTAAAGTAAAAGACAAGTACGACCTACTACGCTATAACTCTACGGGTGTGCTCAGCGCGGGTATGTTCACCGAGGAATGGCTAAGATTCGTAGTGAAGATGGCTACGGGTGCGGGCAAGACTAAAGTAATGAGCCTAATGCTTGCGTGGGCATACTTCCACAAGAAATACGAAGAAGGTTCAAAGCTATCCAAAAATTTCTTACTTATTACACCGAACGTCATCGTGTTTGAGCGTATCAAGAACGACTTTGAAGGCCTAAAGGTATTCTACGAAGATCCTGTGCTACCTGATAACGGCTTTCATGGCCAGAACTGGCAAGATGATTTCCAGCTCACTCTTCATTTGCAGGACAACTTGCATAACGTCTCTAGTACGGGAAATATTTTCTTAACAAACATACATCGTGTATTCGAGGGTGATGTTAAAAATCCCACTGCGGATGATGAAGACACCTCGAGCTACTTTTTAGGCAATAAGCCTGTCACTAAAACTAACGACTCAACGGTTGACCTCGGAATGATTGTTCGTGATATTGATGAGCTAATAGTTATTAATGACGAGGCACATCATATTTGGGACGACAAATCAGCTTGGTACAAGTCAATTCAAGATATTGATAACCAGCTAAAGCAAAAAGGCTCAGCCTTGTCGCTACAATTGGATGTTACGGCAACACCAAAGAAGCGTGATGGTTCAATCTTTGTACAGACTATTAGCGATTACCCTCTCGTTGAGGCAATACACCAGCAAATAGTTAAGAACCCAGTTGTGCCAGACGCTGCCAGCCGAGGAAAGCTTCATGAAAATCAGAGCGCATTGTTTAGTGAAAGATACCGTGACTTTATAAATCTAGGTGTTGAAGAGTGGCGTAAAACCTATGATGCGCTCAAGCCTATGGGCAAGAAATCAATCCTATTCATAATGGCCGATGATACAAAGAACTGTGACGAAATTGCAGAGTACATAAAGACGAGCTATTCAGATTTACGTGATGCGGTGCTTACTATCCATACCAACAAAAGCGGTGACGTGTCAGAGAGTACTACAGGCAAGAATAAAGATGAGCTTGACCTGCTCAGAAAACAAGCCAATGAAATTGATAGCTGGGAAAGCCCATTTAAGGTAATCGTATCGGTCATGATGCTTAAAGAAGGTTGGGATGTTAAAAACGTGACAACTATTGTCGGGCTGCGTCCGTTTGCTTCTGACTCAAAGATTCTGCCAGAGCAAACTCTTGGTCGCGGTTTGCGGCGCATGTTCTTTGGAAGAGATGATGTCCGGGAGTATGTAAGTGTTGTGGGTACACCCGCATTTATGGAATTTGTCGAATCAATTAGGGGCGAGGGCGTTATCCTAGAGAAACGAGCCATGGGTGGCGGGGCTAAGCCAAACGCTCCAATGGTCGTTGAAGTAGATAAAGGTAATCCTCAAAAGGACATCGAAAATCTAGACATTGAGATACCGATAATGACTCCTCGAATACAGAGGGAGTACAAGAATCTTGCCAGTCTTGATGTTTCTAACTTTGGTAATAAGAAAGTGCCTGTAAAAAACTTTAGCGAGCAAGAAAAACGAGAGATTGTATTCAAGGATGTGGTCGGCGAGACGACTCACCACACCACTGTTTTAATTGGCGAGATAAACCCAGACTACCAAAGCGTCATTGGTTTCTTTGCACAAGCCATTATGCGTGAGCTACGCCTATTCGGTTGCTATGACATTCTATTTGGCAAGGTTAAAGAGTTCGTCAATAAGTACATGTTTGACAAGGAGATCGAGCTATCAGATCTAAACATGCTTAGAAATCTGTCTGAAGTTGAATACACTCGTCTGATTAAAGATTCTTTCAAAAAGGCAATCAACGAACTAACCGTACAGGATAGTGGAGACACTGAAATAAAGAACTACATAAAAGTCAGCGAATCACGACCCTTCGTAGTAAATGACAAGGGTTTCGTTATTCCTAAAAAGTCAGTCTTTAATAAGATCGTTGGCGACGGTGACTTTGAGCTGGTTTTCGCAGGATTTCTTGATGGGTGTGATGACATAATTTCGTTTACCAAGAACTTCCAAAACAAAGAAGCCAGTGCGCTGCGTATTGAGTATAAAAACTCAGAGGGGTTCATAGCCAACTACTACCCTGACTTCTTTGTAAAAGCCGACAGAAAGACTGTATACATCATTGAAACAAAGGGCCGTGAAGAGGATGACGATAAGCTCAAGTATCAGCGTCTTGAAAAATGGTGTGATGATGTAAATGACCGACAAAGTAAAATGGTCTATAAAGCACTCTACATAAAACAAACGGAATGGAATAAAGACAGGCTCAGCAGCTTCGATGAGGTCATAAGAGTATTCGAGAATAGCTAGTTGTAGGCCGACCAGTCATACCCGAACGGCCTTACCTTCAACCCCAAACGGTTTGTTGCGCTGCGCTTAAGGTTCTTCGGATAGCTCGAGAACTGAAAGCCGCCCAGTAATGGGCGGCTTTTTCGCAGTATTAACGAAGTTACATGCCGCTGTCGGTGGGCATCGTGGTGCGGAGGGTCATTAGCTCTTCGCGTTCGGTGTCGGTAATGGTGTTATCTGCCATCTTCTTCTCTAACATCATCTTGCGGTCCATCATATCTTTGTTGTCCATACCCATAGTGTTACCCTCCTTAAGATTGCTTGCTTGGCTAACTATAAGCGGCTCGGCGTAGCCGCACAACGAATTATCGTACAGCTACTACTGTGGGCGGTCGCTGATTTTGCTGTAAAGGTCGGCCCAGCTGTTGTCTTGGTAGGCTTGTTTTAGGCTTTCGTATTCTCTGCTAGCTACTTCGTCCCAATTTGGCTTTGTCATGCTGTCTGTTCCTTGTTTAACAGTCTTCATGGTAGCCGAGATAGGGCAGGGGCACTATGAAATATTCCATAGATGCAGGGGCGACGGGGCTAGAAGTGTTCGCGGATGTGGGAGTAGCTGAAGTCCCAGTTGGCGTCGGATTTTTTGTGCGGGTTAAAGATATTCTGGGGGTCCATGACGTGCTTGGCATCTTTGAAAACTTGGAGCATCGGGCCACCAAATTGGTCCTTTAGCCAGGGGCCGCGCACTAGGCCGTCGTTGTGCTCGCCCGATAGGCTGCCGCCGTATTTTAGTACTAGGGTGTTGACTTCTTTCATGGCTGGCAGCAGTTTGTGTCGCTCTTTTTCTTCTTCTATTTTCATAAGCGGTATAACGTGGAAATTGCCGTCGCCCATGTGGCCGGCGATAGTGGCGAACAGCTTGTATTTGCGGATGATCTTCTGCAGTTTGGGCAGGAATTCTGGCAGCACCGCTGGTGGCACGATAAAGTCGTCGATAAACGGCGCTGTGTGCTTGTCCTTTACCTTGGACCTGAGCAGCTGGAAGCTCTTGCGGCGCATCAGCCAGAACTTCTCGCTCTTGGCCTCGGTATCGTCGTCTTCTTGGGCAGTAATGTTGTAGTGGAACTGCTTGTTTTTGAGCTTCAGGGATTTATGCAGGGCTTTTATCTTGTCGTGGACTTCTTGTGGGGTCTCGCCGTCGAACTCCACCATCAGGATAAGCTTGGGGTAACCCTTCAGCACCCGCAGGCCTTCGGGTATCAGACTGAACAGCAGGCCGGCAAAGGCCCGGAAACCCATGGTTTTTAGCAGGCTCGGCATGAGTTTAAAGAACAGTATCATCGTTTGGTCGTCGAAGCCTTCGAATGTCGCCGGTTTTGACTCCATAACAGTATTGATAACCTCACCGAGTTTCTTGAGGTCTTTCAGGAAGAAGACTAGCAGGCCGTTATGGGCGCGCTTGGGCGTCAGGCGCAGGGTGGCTTCGGTCATCATGCCTAAGGTGCCCTCGGCGCCAACAATTAAGCGTGTCAGGTCAAACACGCCGGTTTCGCGGTCCCAGACGTCCCAGATACCGTAGCCCATGGAGTTTTTGGATACGTGCGGTTTGGCTTTTTTGATAAGGTCGTAGTGTTTTTTACACAGATCATAGATGCCTTTGTAGACTTGGCCCTCGAAATCCTTTTGCTTGATTTTGCGGTCTAACTCGGCCTGCTTCAGCGGTTTGACCACCCGCTCTTTACCATCGGCGAACACGAGCTTTAGCTCCTTCACCCAGTCAGCCGTCTTGCCAAACTCGAGCGATTTCTCGCCACCACTGTTGTTGTTGACGATACCGCCGATAGCCGCCATATCACGCGAGGCCGGGTAGGCGGGCATCAGGGCGTGGTGTTTCAGGGTGGCGGCTTCGAAATCGCGGTAGTAGACACCGGGCTGGGCGGTGGCTTCGGTGCTGGAGACGTGGCCGATATGGTGCATGTGCTGGGTAAACGATAGGATAATTGACTCGTTGATAGCGCCGCCGGCCATGTCGGTGCCAGCCGCCCGGCCGGTGATAGACAGATTGGGGTGGGTTTTTTTGCGCTCGGCCACAAGCTTAACTATGCGCTCGACGTCGTGAGCATCCTGCGGCATCAACACCAGCTCTGGCCGGAGTTCGAACATGCTGGCATCATGGCTATAGAGTTCTTTGGCGGCCGGGCTGTCTTCCATTTCGCCACGAAAGCCAAACAGCGCCAGCTCGCTTTTTATATCATCCATTACCCCTAAGCTTACCTGATGAACAGTAGTGCTTGCAAGACGCTTATGCCTTCGGTTACACTTAGTATCAAATGGCAAGAGAAAAAGTGTTGATAGTGGGTGGTGGTTTTGCTGGTGTCAAAGCCGCCCTAGAGCTGGCCGAAGACGACCGGTTTGTCGTAACGCTCCTGAGCGATCAGCCATACCTACGCTACTATCCAACGCTGTACCACACCGCCACCGGTGGCAAAAACGCTAACTCCAACATCCCGCTGGCCAAATTGTTCGAAAGTAGGCGTATCAAACTGGCGCATGGACGCGCCAGCACGCTGGACCGCAAAGCCAAAACCATAGCCACGGAAACCGGCCAGGTATATGAATACGACACGCTGGTACTAGCGCTCGGCGTTATCACGAATTACTTCGGTATCGACGGCCTGGCGGAGTTTAGTTATGGTATTAAATCTATCGCCGACGCCAACCGACTGAAGGCGCATTTACACCAACAGCTAATAGACGACGGCAAGCCAGACCTCAATTACGTTATTATCGGCGCTGGGCCATCTGGTATCGAGCTGGCAGGTGTGCTGCCGAGCTATCTGCGAGAAATTATGCACAAACACGGCATAGAGCGTCGGCGTGTCCATATTGACCTAATAGAAGCCATGCCGCGGCTGCTGCCACGCCTGCCACGCGACACCTCCCGGATGGTCGAGCGACAGCTCAAACGCCTCGGCATCAAACTCTACACCGGCCAAGCAGTGCAGGGCGAAACCGCCGACGAACTGCTGGTAAACGGCAAGCCAATCCGGAGCCACACTGTTATTTGGACGGCTGGCGTCACGAACAATCCGTTTTTCAAGGCCAATAATTTTGCACTGACGTCCCGCGGCAAAGTGTCTATCGACGCCTACCTCCAGGCCGAGGATAATATTTTCGTGATCGGCGACAATGCCAACACGCCGTTTAGTGGTATGGCCCAGACCGCCGTTGTCGACGGTGCCTTCCTGGCACATAACTTGCAGCGCCGGGCTGGTGGCAAAGATTTCCGCAGTTACAAGGTCAAAAAACCTATAACGGTCATCCCGGCGGGCCCACGCTGGGCAGCCGTACTCTGGGGTAATGTCCGGCTTTACGGCTGGCTCGGGTCGGTGCTGCGCGAACTTGGTGACCTGCGCGGCTTCCTGGACTACGAGAGCATCCCGGAGGCCCTGGCCCAGTGGAGTACTGAATTTGGCGAAGAATCTGCCTGCCCAATCTGCAGCAAAGTCACCAGCACCTAAACGTATCTCTGTTAATCTAAATCGTGCGATAATACAGCCATGAAGTTCCAGCAGGAGTATGCGCGGCTCAACGTCGCCCAGAAGCAGGCCGTCGACGCTATCGATGGACCGGTGCTGGTTATTGCCGGGCCGGGAACGGGTAAAACGCAACTGCTAAGCGCCCGGGTCGCCAATATTTTGCAGAAGACAGATGCCAGCCCGGCTAATATTTTGTGTCTGACGTTTACCGAAAACGGCGCCGCCAACATGCGTGAGCGTCTACGCAGTTTTATCGGCGAGGCCGCCTACGATGTGGCAATTAGCACTTACCACAGTTTTGGCAGCGATATTATCAAAAACTACGCCCAGTATTTTCAGACAGTCGGCCTGGACCGCTCCGATGATATCCGCATGGAACGACCAATCGACGAACTCTCACAAATTCAGATAGTCGAGCATATCGTCAACAAACTGCCGTTTGATAGCCTGCTGCTGGGCGCCCGCTACTACGTAAAAAGCGTTGTCGGCACTATCAGCGACCTCAAACAGCACCTGATAACTCCTGATAGCCTGCGGTCCCTCGCCACCGATAACCTAGCCCAGATTGCCGCTGCCCAGCCACTTATCGATGACATTGTAAATAGCGTCGGTGGCATATCGCGCAAAAATGCTGAAAAACTGAGTCAGTACGATCGGCTATTAGACAGCCTGGCCGGCCTGAAGGGCAGCCTGGTAGAACAAGCGACCGCAGAGCTAGCCACCGCCCATGACAAGGCGGCCGAGGCGCAGTCGCCGACACCACTCCGTGCCTGGAAAGACAACTGGTTACACAAGGACGATAGCGACAACTTCGTGCTGAGCGAGCCTGCTCGCAGCCAAAAAATGCTCGAGTTGGCCAATATCTACGAGGCCTACGAAGCCGCCCTAAAAAAACGCGCCGCCTATGACTTCGACGATATGATACTGCGAGCAATCGATGGCATCAGTCATAACGACGAGCTGCGGTACAACCTGCAGGAGCGCTACCAATATATTCTGCTCGACGAATTTCAGGACACCAACCCGTCGCAGTTCGAGTTGGTGAAGCGGATAGCCGACCACCCGGTCCACGAAGGCCGGCCCAATATCATGGCTGTCGGCGACGACGACCAAGCGATATTTGCGTTCCAAGGCGCCAGTATTGGCAATATGAAGGACTTCCTGACGGCTTTTCAGGCTGTAGAGGTGGTGAATTTGACTGAGAACTACCGCTCTCACGCCGACATACTCCACGTCGCCCACAATATCTCGGAGCAGATAGCCGACCGCTTGCACAAACGCCTCGGTGGGATTGATAAACTACTCACCGCCAGCAACAAACACCTACCGACGCAGGCCCAGGTCAGCCGCCACGAGTTTGTGGCCGAAGCCAGCGAATACGCCTGGGTTGCCGACAAAATTGCCGCTCTGGTGGACAGCGGCGCCGACCCCGCCTCTATAGCTGTACTGGCACCAAAACACCGCCTACTGGAAAGTTTAGTGCCTTTTTTGAAGCAAGCGGCCGTGCCGGTAAGTTACGAAAAGCGCGAAAACATCCTCGAAACGGAAATCGTCCAGGGGCTCCGGCTGGCTGCCCAGCTGCTAGAGGCGCTGACAGCGAACGATACTGCGCATAGCAACCAATATTTTCCGCTGGTATTGAGCTTGCCCTACTGGCAGATTGCCGCCAAAGATATTTGGCGTGTTAATTGGCAGTTTGCCACATTCGACGAAACTCGACCATGGGCCGAAATTGCGCTGGAGTCAACAGCCTTGGCACCAGCGGTGACATTCTATTTGGCACTAGCGGCGACAGCAGCTACTGAGCCACTAGAGCTGACTCTCGACAAACTCGCCGGCACTATCCCTGTCGCACAAAGCGAAACCAGCCTGACGGCGCCGCTGAAAGAATTTTATTTTGCCGCTGGCAAGCGTGCCACCGAACCACTCAAATACTACGAGGCAATATCACATCTGAGCGTTATCAGAGCCCGCCTGCGGGATTATCAAGCAGTTACCGATCGACAACTCAGCCTGGGCGACTTCCTCGACTTCTTCCTGATGTACGAAGCGGCCGAAGCGGCATTAATCAACTCACACCCAATTGCTCAGAGCGAGCACGCTGTCCAACTGATGACCGCTTATAAGGCCAAGGGACTAGAGTTCGACAGCGTATTCATACTCCAGGCCCACGATGACGTGTGGGGGAGTGCCAGCACTGGTGGCAGTAACAAATTGAGCTTGCCACCGAACCTCGACTACATTCGCTACCGTAATTCCACCGACGATGAACGGTTGCGGCTATTTTTTGTCGCCCTGACACGCGCCAAATACAACTTGTTCATAAGCTCCCACACCAGTAAAGATACCGGCAAAGCCACCACACCGCTCAAATACCTGGCAGAGTCCGGTGGCATATCGGCGCACCTACCAGCGCTGTCCCAAGCAATTCATTCCGAAACAGTAGCGGCGCCGCAGTTAGCCCAAGATATCGAGACGCTTTGGCAAGCCGGGCAGGTGACGCTGCCAGCCGACTTCCGCAGCTTACTGGCCGACCGGCTCGCTCGCTACCAGATGAGCCCTACCCACCTCAACACCTTCCTGGATACCGAGCGTGGTGGGCCAGAAGCGTTCTTGGTCCAAACATTGCTGCGTTTCCCGCAGGCGCCGAGCGCCAGCGGCGAATATGGCACTGCCGTGCACAATAGCTTGGAGTGGTATCAAAACCAGCTGAGTGCCGGCAAAAAACCGTCGAGTAGCGCAGTACTCACCCAGTTTGACCACGAGCTCGACCATCGCTACATGACCGAAGACGACCGCAATCACGCTCGCCCCAAAGGCCGTTCCGCGCTCCAAGGCTACATAGCCGCCAGAGGCGACATGTTTGCCGAACCAGCCAAGGCGGAGGTCAATTTCTATAGCGAGGGCGTCGTGGTAGGCGATGCTCGTTTGAGCGGCAAAATTGACCGCTTAGAAATAGACGAGCTGACAAAAACAGTGCGTATCGTCGATTACAAAACTGGTGCGCCGCTCACCAAATGGGATAGCTCGACAAAAGCTTACAAATACAAACACCAACTATACTTTTATAAACTACTCATAGAGGGAAGTTCTACCTGGAAAGCCTACAAAGTGCGCGATGCACGGCTAGAGTTTATCGAGCCACCCAAAAATGGTGCCGGTGCCGTGCAGCCTCCACTGATTATCACCTTCGACGACGCCGACGAGGCAGTTATTCGGCAGCTGATTGCGGCAGTCTGGGAGCGTATCCAACAGCTCGATCTGCCAGCCACCGCACCCTATGCAGCCTCTACCAGCGGCATGAAACAGTTCGCGCACGACCTGATTACGCCAAAAAAATAACCGCCCCGTTTCCTAGGGCGGTTATTTGCTGAAAGTTCAGTCTATTACTTACGCTTTTTGGCGGCTGTGCGCTTTTTGGCGACAGGCCGAGCCGACGCAGAAGTTGTCGAGCTTGACGCAACGACAGCTGGGCGACTCCAGAAGTTCCAACCACCGTCTGCAAACAGCAGCTCGTACAGACCAAAGCCGACGATACCGCCAACAACCGGACCGGCAGCGTAGGTGCCCCAGCCCATGCTGCCCCAGATGTTCCAGGCGCGGGCGCCCATGGCAATAGCTGGGTTGATAAAGCCGATAGAAGCAACCGATGCGACCAGGACACCAAGTGTCAGACCAGCACCCTTAACACCAGCACTCAGGCGCTGAGCAGCAGCTGCAGCCCAGACAAAAGTGAAGACAAATGCACCGACCGCTTCGGCAATCATGACGCGCCACGTAAAGTGGCCGCCAATTTGCTGAAGACTCGAGTTTACAAAGTAGGTGTAGACGCCGTAAGCAGCCCAAGCACCGAGCAACTGAGCCACGATGTAAGCCACAGCTGGCAAGACTTTAACCCGACGGGTTACCAGCGAGCCAATGGTAACTGCTGGGTTCAAGTGCGCACCCGAAATATCACTAAATACATATGTCAGCGCTGCGACGGTGAGACCGACTGCAATTGCTACAAAGTAGGCAATGCCGATTGTTGAACGTTGTACTGCGAGCAATACCAGCGTCAGAACGCCGGTGCCCAAAAACTCAGCCATTAACATGGCTACCTTATTTCTCCCAAACATGGATCCCTCCTAGAGTTTTAATACCTAAAGCGTAACGCCTGCTAGCAGTTTTGTAAATAGGCAATAACACAATCACGAGTGTATGGCTATTTTGTTGGCATTAACGGTGGGGCCGCTACAGGAGCTAGATGCCGGACTCCTGATAAAATCGCAGGCTATGCAGGCAGCTGCTGTGCGCGCCGCCCTAGCTGGTTCGGATGCTTCGGGCGACCACACAGCCGACCCGCGCCGGATTGGTTTCGGCTTCCGCGGTAATAGCTACCAGGAGGCACGAGAAGATTGCCCGGCTAGAGATGGTTGTCTAACCACTGGCAAGATACTTGCCAACTCATGAGTTCGTTGTATCATAATGATATAACTTCAGGAGGTGCAGATTAATGCTCAAGGATTTTAAGAAATTCATACTACGTGGCAATGTTGTCGAGCTGGCCGTCGCCGTAGTCGTCGGTACTGCGTTTAATGCCTTAGTACAGGCTTTGGTCAAAGATCTGTTTACGCCGTTAATCGGCGCTATCGGTGGTCAAGCCGACTTTTCGAAACTGACATTTATGCTGCACGGTAGCACATTCCTATACGGCGATGTTATCAACGTGGCTATCTCGTTCCTATCGATTGCTCTCGTCGTGTTCTTCTTCGTGGTGCAGCCGCTAAACAGGCTACAAGCCCGCGCCAACCGCAACAAAACCACCGAGGAGCCGACGGAGAAAAAGTGTCCAGAGTGCCTGAGCACCATCCCGAAGGCTGCCACTCGCTGCGCCTTTTGTGCAGCCAAACAACCAGCCCTCAAGACAGAATAGGCTTCGGGTTCATCCAAAAAACCGTCATATAGGGCGGTTTTTTATAGCACCGAGAACAGCTTAGCGCTTCTGGTGGCGGCGCTTCAGCCCAGCAACCTGCAATCGTACTGCATGACGGTCGACCATAGCCTGAGCGTGCTCCAGGCTGACTTGATCTTTGGCTTCAGCCATCATTTTCTTGGCGCGCTCCATGGCCGCTTCGGCTTCGGCGGCGTTAATATCGTCAGCATAGTCAGCCTCGTCTACCAACACACGCAGGGTATTGTTACTTATTTCGATAACACCGCCGTTGGTGGCGAAATACTCCAGACTCGCATCGTTATCACGCTCACCGCGGCGCACGGCTATGGCGCCATTGGTAGCCACGCTGACAAGCGGCATATGGTCCTGTAGTACCCCAATATCACCGTCTAGCGTCGGCAATACGACTTCATAGACATCATCGTCGAATTTAGTGCCACTGAGGCTGACGAGCTGAAAATGAATCAAGGCTATTTGTCCTTTTTCTCGACTGTAACGTCTTCTATGCCACCCTTTAAGTAGAAAGCACTCTCTGGCTTGTCGTCGTGCTTGCCATCGAGGATTTCACGGAAACCTTTGATAGTGTCTTCAAGTTTGACGTATTTACCGGAGTTGTTGGTGAACTGTTCGGCGACGAAAAACGGCTGCGACAAGAAACGCTGGATTTTACGAGCCCGGGCCACCAGCTGCTTGTCGTCGTCGCTGAGTTCTTCCATACCGAGGATAGCGATGATGTCCTGAAGGTCCTTGTAGCGTTGGAGCACACGCTGGACTTCGCGGGCGACAGCATAGTGTTCTTCGCCAACGATTTCTGGGTCGAGGATATTCGATGTGGAGTCCAGTGGGTCGACAGCAGGGTAGATACCAATCTCTGTCAGCGCGCGGTTGAGGGCAATCGTGCTGTCCAGGTGGGCAAACACGTTGGCCGGCGCTGGGTCGGTAAAGTCATCGGCTGGCACGTAGACGGCCTGTACGGAGGTGATAGAGCCTTCTTTGGTGCTCGTGATACGCTCCTGTAGCTGGCCCATTTCTTGCGCCAAGTTCGGCTGATAGCCCACGGCAGATGGCAAGCGGCCAAGTAGGGCGGACACCTCGGCACCGGCCTGAGTAAAGCGGAAAATGTTGTCGACGAACAGCAGCACGTCGGAACCCTTGTCACGGAAGCCTTCGGCGATGGTCAAACCACTCAGCGCCACACGCAGACGCGCACCTGGTGGTTCGTTCATCTGGCCAAAGACCAGACTGGTGTTTTTGAGCACACCAGATTCTTCCATTTCTCCATACAGGTCGTTACCTTCACGGGTACGCTCACCGACACCAGCGAAGACCGAGTAGCCAGAGTGGAATTTCGCGATGTTGTTAATCAGCTCTTGAATAAGCACGGTCTTGCCGACACCGGCGCCACCAAACAGTCCGGCTTTTCCACCCTTGGTCATTGGGCAGATAAGGTCGATAACTTTGATACCAGTTTCCAGAAT